>JBOHCO010000547.1:0-2312 GCA_050698895.1 Streptosporangiaceae bacterium | reverse complement strand
GGGCCGGATGGGTCCGGGCTGTCCGGGTCGCGGCTGCTGGGGTCGGCTCTGGCTAGGGCGGTGACCGGGCGCGCGGTGTCCGCCGAGTCGGTCGAGGCCACCGAATCAGCCGAGGATCCCGGGGTATCGCGGTCGCGCGAGTTCGAGGCGCCACGCGAGTTCGCGGAGGCGCGGAACGGCATAAACCATCGCCATAACAACGGCCACGAACCTGGCGGGGCCGAGTAGCGCCGAGTCGGGTCCGGGGTCGCGAACGCGGCGCCGATCTCGGCCACGGGCACCTGCGGTGGCTCGTGGCTGGGCCTGTCGGCCGGAGTTTTGCTGCGCCCGGTCCGGGGCTGATCTAGCTGGACGGGGTGAGCCGGGCCTGGTCTGCTGGGTGCGCCTGGTCGGCGGCCTGGGCCTGGTCGGCGGGCTTCGCCTGGTCGGCTGGCCGGGCCTAGTCGGCAGCCTGGGCCGGGCTGGACAGGGCCGCGTCGAGCAGCGTCTCCGCGGCGGCGCGGGCCACCAGGGCCGCGCCCGGGTCCCGGTCCATCCGGGCCGACAGCGTCGCGCCGTGGTAGAGCAGCGCCAGCTGCCGGGCCAGCCTGCGCGGATCAGGCGCACCCGCGTCCGCGCTGAGGCCGATGAAGAAGTCGAGCATCCAGGCGCGCGCCTCGTCCGTGGCCTCCTCAACCGGGCCGCCCGGCGGTGACTCGGCGCTGGCGTTGACGAACGAGCAGCCGTGGAATCCCGGCGTCAGGTACCAGTCGGCAAGCACGTCGAACACCCCGAGCAGCCGGTGGCGCGGGTCCAGGAAGCGCCGCTCGACCTCCCCGGTCATGTGCCGGTGCCAGGCTTCACCGCGGCGCTCGAGGTAGGCCCGGATCAGCTCGTCTTTGCTGCCGAACACGCTGTACAGCGTGGCCTTGGCCACCCCGGCACGCTCAATCACCTTGTCGATGCCGACGGTGTGCACGCCGCCGGCGTAGAAGAGGTCGTTGGCGGCCGTCAGCAACCGCTCGCGGGCTGACTGCCGTTCGGTGGTCGACGTACTCATGGTTTGACAATACCAGACCGGTCTGTCTAGTGTGGCTGCTGCCAGACAGACCAGTCTGTTTGAGACTCGCACCGAGGAGCGTCATGTCTTCTGCTCAGCCGTCCTGCGCGGAGCAGCCCCAGCCCACGATGGCCAGCCGGGCGTCGGTGGCCGCGCTGGAGTCACCCGCCCGGCCCGGAGCGCAGCCCGCGCTGACGCATCGGAATGTCGCGCGAGGCCGGTCCAGGGCCGGCATGTTCGCGGCGGTCAGCGCCGTGCTGGTGCTGTTCATGACCGCGTCCGGCGCGCCGTCCCCGCTGTACGTCGTGTACCAGCAGGCCTGGGGCTTCTCCGCGATGACCCTGACCGTCGTCTTCGCCGTCTACGTGGCCGGCCTGATGGCCGCGCTGCTCGTGCTCGGCGCCCTGTCCGACCACGTCGGCCGGCGCCCCGTCCTGGCCGCCGCCATCACGCTGGAGGCCGCCGCGATGGTGCTGTTCCTGGTGGCCGGCGACGTGTGGGTGCTGCTCCTGGCCCGGATCGTGCAAGGCATCGCCACCGGCGCCGCCATCACCACCCTCGGCGCCACCCTGGTCGACATGAACCCGCCGTACGCGCCCGGCCGGGCCGGCCTGGTCAGCAGCGTGGCCTCGGTCTCCGGCCTCGCGGTCGGCGCGCTCGGCTGCGGGGCCCTGATCCAGTTCGCCCCCGCGCCCATGCGCCTGGTCTTCGTGCTGCTGCTGGCCGGGCTGGTGCTGGCCGCCATCGTGGTGGCCGTGATGCCCGAGACCTCCGCCCGCCGCCCCGGCGCCCGCGCCTCTCTGGCCCCCCGGCTCGGCGTCCCGTCCCGGCTGCGCCGCGACGTCTACGCCCTCGTGCCCATGCTCGTCGCGAGCTGGGCGCTCGGCGGCCTGTACCTGTCGCTCGGCCCGTCCGTGGCCGCCAGCGTCTTCGGGCTCAGCAGCCACCTCATCGAGGGGCTGGTCGTGACGTTGCTGTGCGGGACCGGCGCCGTCTCCGCGTTCGCGTTCCGGCGTCAGCCCGTCGGCCCGGTGCTGTCTATCGCGGCGATTCTGCTCACCGCCGGGACCGTGCTGACCCTCGGCGGCGTCGAGGCGCACAGCATCCTGCTGGCCGCTCTCGGCACTGCTGTCGCCGGCGTCGGCTTCGGTGCGGGGCTCCTCGCCTGCTTCGGGACTCTGGCCCGGCTGGCCGGCCCAGGTGAGCGCGGCGAGTTGTTTTCTGTCGCCTACGTCATCGCCTACCTGGCCTTCAGCGTCCCCGCCGTGTTCGC
>JBOHCO010000546.1:0-4241 GCA_050698895.1 Streptosporangiaceae bacterium | reverse complement strand
AAGAGTACGGCGTTGCGGCAGCTCAGCGCCGCCAGCGGGAAGTGCGGTCATATTCGGACGATAACATCCGGGCATGCCTGACCAGAATGGCGGATCAGCAAGGGCAGTGACTACTACGAGCGACCCGGCGAGGGCCGGGTTCTTCGACGGCGTGTTCGCGCGCCGCGGGGTCGCGCGCACGTTCGGGCTGACTGGCGTCGCCTCGTTTGTGGCGGGTGCGGTCCCGCGACCCGCGATGCTTGTGGTCCCCGCCCTACCCTCCCCGCATGGCGCAGGGTAAGCAAGGTATGCGAGGAGGAAGCGCGGAGGGTGATACCAACAGTAGAAGGCATGCGCCGCGCCAGGCGGGCCGCAGCGGGCCCGTTCAGGGCTCATGTCACGGAGGATTACTGTTGTAACGTCCGCTGCGTGCATCCGCGCCTGCACAAGACCCTGCGCTCCCGAGGACTGTAACTGCCGATGAGTGTCACCTTCGAGCCCGACGCCGACTGGCTCGTCTACCGAGCGAACCCGCGCAAGCCGAACTATGTCCTGCCCCCGGGCGCGGTCGACGCGCACTGCCACGTCTTCGGCCCGGGCGATGTCTTCCCCTACGCCCCGGACCGGAAGTACACGCCGGTCGACGCTCCCAAGGAGAAGTTGTTCGCACTGCGCGACTTCCTCGGCTTCGAGCGCAGCGTCATCGTCCAGGCGACCTGCCACGGCGCGGACAACCGCGCCCTGGTAGACGCGCTGCGA
Organism: Streptosporangiaceae bacterium; assembly: GCA_050698895.1. Lineage (GTDB taxonomy): Bacteria > Actinomycetota > Actinomycetes > Streptosporangiales > Streptosporangiaceae > DASUBV01. The sequence goes on along the minus strand of JBOHCO010000546.1, from coordinate 3,503 downwards.
GCGGCCGGAGACCAGGCCCGCGGCGTGGCGACGATCCGGCCCGGCGTCAGCCGGGACGAGCTGGCTGACATGCACGCGGCCGGCGTCCGCGGCGTCCGCTTCAACTTCGTTCGGCGCCTCGCCGATCCCAAGCCGGACGATCACTACCGGGGCCTCGTCGAGCTCATCGCCGAGTTCGGCTGGCACATCGTCATCTACTTCGAGGCGGCGGACCTGGCCGAGCGCTGGGACCTGTTCACCTCCCTGCCCACGGCCATCGTCGTTGACCACATGGGCCGCCCCGACGTGACGCGGCCGCTCGACGGCGAAGGCTTTGCGCTGTTCGGCAAGTTCATGCGCGAGCACGAGAACGTGTGGGCGAAGCTAAGCGGCGCGGAACGCCTCACCAAGTCCGGCCCGCCGGGATACGACGACTTCATCCCGTTCGCCCGGCACATAGCCGAGACGTTCCCCGACCGGGTGATCTGGGGCACGGACTGGCCGCACCCGAACATGAAGAGCCATATGCCTGACGAGGGCGACCTCGTCGACCTGCTGCCGCGGATCGCGCCCACCGAGGACCTGCAGCGCAAGCTGCTTGTCGACAACCCGATGCGCCTGTACTGGGAGGCCTCATGACGTCATACACCGCGGAGTTCGATGACATCCCCGGCACCAGGGTGTTCACCGCGTCGCGCGCGAAAGCAGGCTATGAGCTGAACCAGTTCTGCATGAGCCTGATGAAGGAGGCCAACCGCGAGCGGTTCAAGGCCGACGAGCGCGCCTACCTCGACGAGACGACGAAGATGTCGGAAGAGCAGAAGCAGGCCGTCCTGGACCGCGACTACAACAACATGATCGACCTCGGCGGCCAGATCTACTTCCTCGCGAAGATCTTCGCCACCGACGGGCTGAGCTACCTGCAGGCGGTCAGCACGATGACGGGAATGCCCACCGACGAATACCAGCAGATGATGATCTCCGGCGGCCGCTCGCCGGAGGGCTGGCGCTCGATTAAGGACGGTGACTGAACATGGCTCGCATCACGCACGGGCTGACCACGAGTCACAGACCGGCCGTCGGTGCCACCATAGACCAGGGCAGGACCGCCGAGCCGTACTGGAAGCCGCTGTTCGACGGATACGAGTGGACCAAGGCCTGGGCGAAGGAGAACGTCCCCGACGTCATCATCCTCGTCTACAACGACCACGCGTCGGCGTTCACCCCGGAGCTGGTGCCGACCTTCGCGCTCGGCTGCGCCGATGAGTTCCCGCCGGCCGACGAGGGGTACGGGCCCCGCCCGGTGCCGGTCGTGCCGGGCCGCCCCGACCTGGCCGCTCACCTGGCCGAGGGCCTCATCCTCGACGAGTTCGACCTCACCCTGATGTACAAGATGGAGGTCGACCACGGCCTCACCGTGCCGCTGTCGCTGGTCTACGGCCAGCCGCGGGCGTGGCCGACCACGGTCATCCCGCTGGCGGTGAACGTGGTGCAGTACCCGCCGCCGACCGGCCACCGCTGCTTCATGCTCGGCCAGGCGATCCGCCGTGCGGTGGAGCGCTTCGACGCGAACCTCAACGTGCACGTCTGGGGAACCGGCGGGATGAGCCACCAGCTGCAGGGCACGCGGGCCGGGTTCATCAACACGCCCTGGGACACCGCGTTCATGGACCGGCTGGTCAAGGACCCGGCGGAGCTCGCGCAGATGAAGCACCTGGAGTACGTCCGCGAGGCGGGCGCCGAAGGCATCGAGCTGGTCATGTGGCTGATCATGCGCGGCGCGCTCGGCCCGGAGGCCGAAGAGCTGTACCGCTTTTACCACGTGCCCGGCTCCAACACCGCGGTCGGGCACATGGTACTGCGATCCGTTGAGACCCCCGCCTAATCAGGAGGCATGGACATGAAGATCGCGCTCGCCGGAACCGGCGCCTTCGGCATCAAGCACCTCGACGGACTGGCGAACATCGACGGCGTCACCGTCACGGCCGTGGTCAGCCGCCGCCTTGAGCAGGCCGAGCAGGTTGCGAACAAGTACAGCATCGGCCACGCGTCCACCGACCTGGATGAGGTCCTGGCCCGCGACGACGTGGACGCGGTGATCTTGTGTACGCCGACCCAGCTGCATGCGTCCCAGGCCATCGCCGCGATGCGGGCCGGCAAGCACGTGCAGGTGGAGATCCCGGTCGCCGACAGCTGGGCGGACGCCCAGGAGGTCCAGCGGGTGCAGCAGGAGACCGGCCTGACCTGCATGGTCGGGCACACCCGCCGGTTCAACCCCTCCCACCTGTGGGTGCGCCGCCGCATCCTGGCCGGCGAGTTGTCCATCCAGCAGATGGACGTGCAGACCTACTTCTTCCGCCGCACCAACATGAACGCCGCCGGGCAGGCCCGCAGCTGGACCGACCACCTGCTGTGGCACCACGCCGCGCACACCGTCGACCTGTTCCAGTACCAGACCGGCGAGCAGACGCAGATCGCCAACGCCGTGCAGGGCCCGGTTCACCCTGAGCTGGGCATCGCGATGGACATGTCCATCCAGCTGCGCACGCCGTCGGGGAAGATCTGCACGCTGTCACTCAGCTTCAACAACGACGGCCCCCTGGGAACCTTCTTCCGGTACATCTGCGACAACGGCACCTACATCGCCCGCTACGACGACCTGGTGACCGGCCGCGAGGACCCCATCGACGTGTCGCAAGTCGACGTCTCGACCAACGGCATCGAGCTGCAAGACCGCGAGTTTACCGCGGCGATCCGCGAAGGCCGCGAGCCGAACTCCAGCATCGCCAGCGTCCTCGGCTGCTATCGGGTGCTGGGCGAGCTGGAGACCCAGCTCGGGGGCCAGGGGTAATCGTCCTCGGCTAAGGTCAGCCACCGCCCGTTTGGGATGAATGTTTTAAAGCGGTTATCCCGAACGGTGGTGGCTTTCCGCGACGCTAGGCCTCCTGCTTACAGCGACGCGAAGGCGTCGTCCAGGATGTCGAGGCCCTCCTCGAGGAGGGCCTCGCCGATGACGAGCGGCGGCAGGAAGCGGAGCACGTGCCGTCAGCGTCGAGCAGCACGCCGCCGCCGGCCGCGGTGACGAAGACCGGCAGGGTAGTCGAGACGCCGCGCGCGACGGCAGCCGAGCGGCGCTCCGTCAGCGCGCGCGAGGCCGGGCCCGAGTTCTCGGTGACAAGGGTACGGCGTTGCGGCAGCTCAGGGCCGTCGCGGGAAGTGCGGTCATGTTCGGACGATAACATCCGGGCATGCCTGACCAGAATGGCGGATCAGCTACGACAGTGAATATTACGAGCGACCCGGCGAGGCCCGGGTTCTTCGACGGTGTGTTCGCGCGCGGCTCTGTTGCGGGCGGCGGTACGGTGGCGGACGACGCCGCCTGGCTGCGGTCGATGCTGGCCGCCGAGGCCGCGCTCGCCAGGGCGCTCGAGCGCGCCGGACTCGCACCGGCCGGAGCGGGCGCGGCGGTGTCCCGGGCGGCCGACGCGAACAGCTTCGGCCCGGCCGAACTCGCGGAACTCGGC
>JBOHCO010000545.1:0-3132 GCA_050698895.1 Streptosporangiaceae bacterium | reverse complement strand
CAATCTCACAGACCACATCAGCCCCACAGACCACAGCGGCCTCGGGAATCACCCCAGCACCCCAGCCCGGCCCACCCCAGCCTGGCCACAATCCGGGAGCTTCATGATCCCGTAGTGTTAGCGGGCTCAGGCGACGCAAACGCTACGGGATCATGCACTGGCCAACACCCGGCCGGGTGGGACGGGCGGTGCGGGGTGGCCTAGCCTGTGCGGCATGGCCACCGATGCTTTTGAGCCGCTCAGCGACGGGGCGGCGGCCGATCCGCGCACCACCGCGGGCAAGCTGGCCGACCTGGACCAGCGCCGCAGCGAGGCCGTGCACGCCGGGACCGAGCGGCAGGTCGAGCGGCAGCACGCCAAGGGCAAGATGACCGCCCGTGAGCGCATCGACGCCCTGCTCGACCCCGGCTCGTTCACCGAGCTGGACAAGCTGGCCCGGCACCGGTCGACGGACTTCGGCATGGCCAGGAACCGGCCCTACGGCGACGGCGTGGTCACCGGCTACGGCACCATCGACGGCCGCCCGGTCTGCGTGTTCAGCCAGGACTTCACCGTGTACGGCGGCTCGCTGGGCGAGGTCTACGGCGAGAAGATCGTCAAGGTCATGGACCACGCGCTCAAGACCGGCTGCCCGATCATCGGGATCAACGACGGCGGCGGCGCGCGCATCCAGGAGGGCGTGGTCGCCCTGGGCCTGTTCGCCGAGATCTTCTACCGGAACGTGATCTCGTCCGGCGTGGTCCCGCAGATCTCGCTGATCATGGGACCGTGCGCCGGCGGCGCGGTTTACTCCCCGGCCATCACCGACTTCACGCTGATGGTCGACCAGACCTCGTACATGTTCATCACCGGGCCCGACGTGATCAAGACGGTGACCGGGGAGTCGGTCACCCAGGAGGAACTCGGCGGCGCGCACGCGCACAACACCAAGTCGGGCGTGGCCCACTACCAGGCCACCGACGAGCAGGACTGCCTGGCGTTCGCCCGCGAGCTGCTGTCCTACCTGCCGTCCAACAACCTTGAGGAGCCGCCCTCGGTCCCGCCCGCGGACCCGGCCGCGGCGCTGGCCGTCACCGACTACGACGGCGAGCTGGACACGCTGATCCCGGACTCGCCGCGGCAGCCCTACGAGATGCACACGGTCATCGAGCACGTGCTGGACGACGGGGAGTTCCTGGAGATCCAGGCCGAGTTCGCGCCGAACATCGTGGTCGGGTTCGGCCGCGTCGACGGCTCGCCGGTCGGCGTGGTGGCCAATCAGCCGATGCACTCGGCGGGCACCCTGGACATTGACGCCTCGGAGAAGGCGGCCCGGTTCGTGCGCACCTGTGACGCATTCAGCGTTCCGGTGGTCACCTTTGTCGATGTGCCGGGATTCCTGCCGGGCACCGGGCAGGAATGGGGCGGAATTATCCGCCGGGGCGCGAAGCTGATTTATGCCTACGCCGAGGCCACCGTGCCGAAGATCACGATCATCACCCGCAAGGCCTACGGCGGCGCCTACGACGTCATGGGCTCCAAGCACCTCGGCGGCGACATCAACCTGGCCTGGCCCACGGCCCAGATCGCCGTGATGGGCGCGGACGGCGCGGTCGACATCCTGTACCGCCGGGACCTGGCCGCCATCGAGGATCCGGGCGAGCGCGCGGCCCTGCGGGCCCAGAAGGCGGGCGAGTACGAGGACACGCTGTTCAATCCGTACATCGCGGCCGAGCGCGGCTACGTGGACGCCATCATCCGCCCGGCCGAGACCCGCGCCCAGGTGACCAGGGCGCTGCGCGCGCTGCGGACCAAGCGGCAGACCCTTCCGCCCAAAAAGCACGGGAACATTCCGCTGTAATTGGCCATTGCCGCGAAAGTGAGCGAGGTGCTGTAGTTCGGCGAAGGGTTCGGGCATTATTGCAGGGTGCTTTATCTCCAGGTCGCACTGCGTTTCCTGGCGAGAAATCGGCTATTTGCCACCTTATTCGCCGCCGGGCTGGCGCTGCGCGTCCTGACCGCGGTGGGCTTCCCGCCGTCGATCTGGTACGCCGGCGACTCGATCTCGTACGTGACCTCGGCGCTCAACCTCTCGCCGGGCATCTCGCGCGTGTCGGGCTACTCCGTCATGCTCATCCTGCTCCGCCCGCTGCACAGCTTCGCGGTGGTGACCAGCGCGCAGCACCTGATGGGCCTGGCCATGGGCGCGATGATCTACGCGCTGCTGGCCCGCCGCGGCCTGCCGCGCTGGGGCGCGGCCCTCGGCGCGCTCCCCGTCCTGCTCGACGCCTACGAGCTTCAGCTCGAGCAGGAGATCCTGCCCGACATCCTGTTCGCGTTCCTGCTCGTCGGGGCCGTGACGCTCTACGTCTGGTGGCCGGACGCCGAGCGCCCGCGGTGGGCCAGCGCCATCGCCGCCGCGGCGCTCGGGGCGTCGGCCGTCTGCTGGCCGGTCGGCCTGCCGCTGCTCGTCCTGCTGGTGCTGGTCATGATCGTCCGGCGGGCCGGCTGGCGGCCGGTCACCGCGGCCGTCGCGGCCGGGGCCGTGCCGCTGGTGCTGTACCTGACCTGGTACCACCAGGAGCACGGCCGGTTCGCGTTCAACAACGCCTCCGGGGTCTTCCTCTGGTCGCGCACCATGACGTTCGCCGACTGCAACGTGATCCGGCTGCCCGCCGACGAGCGCAGGCTGTGCCCGGACAAGCCCGTGGCCCAGCGCCAGGCCGCGTCGCTGTGGATCTGGCAGCGGCACACCCCGCTGGCCAGCATGCCCGGCAAGTTCAGCGTCCGGACCAACCAGCTGGCCGGGGACTTCGCCCGCCGCGCCATCCTGGCCCAGCCGCTCGGCTACGCCAGGGCGGTGTTCGACGGCTTCGCCATGACCTTCACCTGGAACCGCCCGCCGCATCCCAACCAGCTGATGAGCGAGCGGTACAACTTCGCGCTGGCCACGCACGACTGGGACCATGGTGCCCGCGCCGTGGCCGTCGTCCGCGTGCAGCGCCACTACACCGGCGGCCACCTGGCCGACACGCGGGCCGTCGAGCCCGCTTCCGGGTTCCTGGTCGGCTATCAGCGCTTCATGTACCTGCGAGGCACGATGGTCGGGCTGCTGCTGCTCATCGGGCTGGCCGGGATCGTCCGCTGGCTGGC
>JBOHCO010000544.1:0-2126 GCA_050698895.1 Streptosporangiaceae bacterium | reverse complement strand
AGGTGGAGGTGACCGCGGCGGTGCCGGCCGGCCGGTGATCGCCCGGGCGCCGGCCCAGCGCCCGCCGCCGTCGGTCACATTCCCGCGCCGCCAGGTGTCAGCAGGGCAGACCCGCGGTTCGTGATCGATGAAGGAGCAGCTCATGAAGGTATTCGTGGCGGGCGCCAGCGGTGCCATCGGCACCCGGCTCGTGCCCCAGCTCATCAGCCAGGGCCATGAGGTGACCGGGACCTGCCGGTCACCCGGGCACGGCGAGCGGATCCGGGCGCTCGGCGCCGAGGCGGTCGTGCTCGACCTGCTCGACGCCGGCGCCGTGCGCCAGGCCGTGCTGGCCGCCCAGCCCGAGGCGATCATCCACCAGGCGACGGCGCTGGCCGACGCGCGCTTCACCCGCAGCCTGGACAAGGGCTTCGCGCCGACCAACCGGCTGCGCACCGAGGGCACCGACGCGCTGCTGGCCGCCGCGCGGGAGGCCGGAGTGCGGCGGCTGGTGGCGCAGAGCTTCGCCAACTACCGCTACGCGCGCGAGGGCGGGCCGGTCAAGGCGGAGACCGACCCGCTCGACCCCGCGCCGCCGGCCTCGGCCCGGCAGACCAACGAGGCGATGACCCACGTGGACGAGGCGTTCACCGCGGCGGGCGGGATCGCGCTGCGCTACGGCGGCTTCTACGGCGCCGCCAACGACGGGCTGCTCGGCCCGGTGCGCAAGCGGCAGTTCCCGGTCATCGGCGACGGCGCCGGGGTCTTCTCGTTCATCCACCTGGACGACGCGGCCGCCGCGACGGTGCTGGCGCTGGAGCACGGCGCGGCCGGCCTGTACAACATCACCGACGACGATCCGGCCCCCATGCGCGAGTGGCTGCCCGCCATGGCCAGCGCGCTCGGCGCCCGGCCGCCGCGCCGGATCCCGGAGTGGCTGGCCCGGCTGTTCATGGGCGAAGCCCTGAGCATGATGACGCAGGCCAGGGGCGCGTCCAACGCCAAGGCCAGGCAGGAGCTGGGCTGGACGCCGCGGTACCCGAGCTGGCGTGACGGCTTCCCGGCCGCCTACGGGACGGCGGGTAGCCGCGCCGGCGCGGACAGCCGCCGCTGACGGGCCCATTGGCGGGCCGGGCCGGGGCTGGGATGCTGAGCCTGGGGCCGGCGGTGAGCCAGGCCGGGGAGGGGTGAGGTCCCGGTGCTCGACGACCTGGAGTACGACGACAGCGACGCGCCGGCGATCGGCCTGGTACCGGACGGCGTCTCCTGGGCCGAGGTGCGGGATCACATCAAGCTGGCGCACGCTCCGCTGCTGGTCCCGGCCGACGGCGGCGGCGACTACACCGGCGCCTACTGGACGGGCACGGACATGGTGCTGGCCCGGGATCTGGGCCCCGATCAGGACGAGGCCCTGGCCGAGTTCCGCGACTACCTCCGCGACCAGGGCGAGATCTGACCGCGAGGGCGACTCAGCCGATCCAGGTCACGTCGCTCAGCGTGACCATATGCCGGGCATCGCTGATCACGTAGGTCACGAGGCCCGCCTCGCCAAACTCGGCCCGCCGGACGTACGGGTCGCTGGTCGGAAAGGTCCGTAACGGGTCGTCCGGGTACTCGACCACCGTGGACATGGTGGCAATAAGCGCGTCGAGGGCCTTGGCCGGAAAGCCACCGAGCTGGCTGAGGACCCGCTCACTCAGCTCGGCCCGGTAGATCACCGCCGGGCCCGAGCCGCTGCCAGCCTGTCGTGCCAGCCGGGGATGGCGTCTTCGGCCGGCACGGTCCGGGCGCTGCCGCTCCGGACCCCCTCGAGTTCCTCGTAGTACCCATCCGCCTTGGTCGCGATGGCGGTCAGCCGCCAGGCATGCAGCAAGCGCCGCAGGGACCGATACCCGGCCGGATCGTGAGCGGCGTCCATGGCCTCGTGATACTGACGCAGGAACTGAGCCCGTTCCCGCTCAGGCAGGTCGCGGAGAATCGCGTCAGGGTCGTTCGGGTCCTCGTCCTGAACCAGCTCGGCCGCCATGCCATCCAGGCTACGCCTCCGAGGACCTGATTCCGGCTGGACGCGCTAGCGGGCGGGGCGGAGCTGGTCCCGGCCGGGCCGGTAAGCCGATGCCCAGGCTGCCCCTGGCGCCGGCCTCGAA
>JBOHCO010000543.1:0-4813 GCA_050698895.1 Streptosporangiaceae bacterium | reverse complement strand
GCCCTGCTGCGCCAGCGCTGGCTGGAGCTGGACGCCAGGCTGCGCGAGTGCCTGCTGGCAACCGCGCTGGAACGGCCGCTGGCGGGCCGGGCCACGGCGGTGCGAGGCTGCTATGACCCGGAGCGGTTCGCGGCCTCCTGCGCCGCCACAGCGCGCCGGCTGCTGGACGGCGGCAAGGGCGCGGGCACCGCGCCGGGCGCCGACTGGGTGATCCCCCAGCTGCAGTGGCTGCACGAGATCGAGCGGGCCGTCCCGCTGGCCGGGCCGGCGCCGGACCCGTTCGCGCCCGCGCCGCGGCTGGACTTCCTGCTGCCGGGGCTGGCCGACCGTCCGGACGTGAGGATCGGCCAGCGGGTCAGCGGGCTGCGCCGGCACCCGCTGTCCATGGAGCTGGCCCGTAACCGGCTGCCGGCCTGGACCGTATTGCTGGGCGAGGACGATCAGGCCGGGTTCATCGACGACCTGGCCGCGGTGGCCATCGGCGTGAGTCACCGCGGGCAGCTGAGCAAGGCCGCAGGTGAGATGGGCATCGCGGGCTGGCTAGAGCCGGTGCTGTCGTGGCCGAGGCGGTTCATCGTGGGCGCCGACGACCAGGCCGTGGCCATGGCGGTGCGCGAGCCCGGGCGCGTCTCCGGGTAGCACCGGATAACATCGGCGCCCATGAGCAAGCTTCCGCTGCGGGCGCGCCTGGCTACCGGTATCGGCGGGGCGGCCGGGCGGGTTTCGCAGCTGACCGGCCGCGGCGACGGATCGGTCATCGGCGGCGTGCTGGGCCTGCGCGTCGAGCCCGAGCTGCTCCGGCTGCTGGCGGCGGGCCGCCAGATCGTCCTGGTCACCGGGACCAACGGCAAGACCACCACCACCCGGCTGATCACCGCGGCGCTGAGCGCGCTCGGCCAGGAGGTGGCCAGCAACGCGTTCGGTGCCAACATGGAGGCCGGTCACGTCGCCGCCCTCGGCCGGGCCCCGGACGCGCCGTATGCGGCCCTGGAGACCGACGAGCGGTTCCTGCCCGCCACCATCGAGGCGACCCGGCCGCGGGTGGTCGTGCTGCTCAACCTGAGCCGGGACCAGATGGACCGGGCCGAGGAGATCTGGCTCATCGCCCGGCGCTGGCGCGACACCCTGGCCCGGGCCACGAACTGCCTGGTCATCGCCAACGCCGACGACCCGCTGATCGCCTGGGCGGCCAGCGGGGCCCGGCAGGTGACCTGGGTAGCAGCGGGCCAGCGCTGGCACGAGGACTCCTGGTGCTGCCCCGAATGCGGCTCGCACCTGCGCCGCGACAGCATGGGCTGGCGCTGCGGGGAGTGCTCCTTCGCCCGGCCGCCGGCGGCCTGGGTGCTCGACGGCGAGTCCGTGATCGACGCCGCCGGCCAGGTCCGCGAGCTCAAGCTGGCCCTGCCCGGCCGGGCCAACCGGTCCAACGCGGTCGTTGCCCTGGCCGTGGCCGACTACTTCAACATCAGCGTGGACCAGGCCCTGCCCCGGATGCGCGAGGTCAGCTCGGTGGCGGGCCGGTACACCCAGGTGGAGCGGGGCGGCAGCCGGGTGCGGCTGCTGCTGGCCAAGAACCCGGCCGGCTGGCTGGAGGCCTTCGACGTGCTGCCCGCCGACACCAGTCCGGTGCTGCTGGCCGTGAACGCGCAGACGCCGGACGGCAAGGACACCTCCTGGCTGTGGGACGTAGACTACCGGCTGCTGTGCAAGCGCCCGGTCCTGGTCAGCGGCGAGCGCCGGCTCGACCTGGCCGTCCGGCTGGAGGCCGACCTGGTCGGCTTCGAGCTGGTCGACGGGATCGACGACGCGATCGCCAAGGCCCGCGCTCCGGAGCTGAACGTGATCGCCAACTACACCGCGTTCCAGCAGATCCGTGCCATCGTGGGACGCGCCGAGTAAGCACGAGGAGGACTGCGTGGCTGGAGGACTGCGTGGCTGATCGCCGCGGGCGGCATGCCGCTCCCAGCCCAGCCAGCTCGGAGAGCCGGCTCAGGCTCGTCTGGGTCTACCCGGACCTGCTGAGCACCTACGGAGACCGCGGCAACCTGCTGGTGCTCCAGCGGCGGGCCCTGCTGCGCGGCATCGACGTCGAGGCCATCGAGGTCAACTCCGACCAGGCGGTGCCCAGCTCCGGCGACATCTACCTGCTGGGCGGAGGCGAGGACCTGCCGCAGATCCTGGCCGCCCGGCGGCTGAGCGCCGACGGCGGGCTGCGAGCGGCGGCGGAGCGCGGTGCGGTGGTGTTCGCGGTGTGCGCGGGCTACCAGGTCATCGGCAGCCAGTTCGGCGGCGTGGACGGCGAGCCGGTGGCCGGGCTGGAGATCCTCGACATCTCCAGCGGCCGCGGCGACCGGCGCGGGGTCGGCGAGATCGTCGCCGATGTAGACCCCGAGCTGGGCGTGGACCGGCTGACCGGGTTCGAGAACCACCAGGGCATGACCAGGCTCGGCCCCGGGGCCCGCCCGCTGGCCCGGGTCGCCCTGGGCGTCGGCAACGGCGACGGCACCGAGGGAGCGTACTCCGGCTCGGTGCTGGGCACCTACCTGCACGGGCCGGCCCTGGTGCGCAACCCCGGCCTGGCCGACCTGCTGCTGAGCTGGGTGGCCGGCCCGGTGCCCGCGCTGGACCCGGCCGACGAGGAGTGGGCGCGGCTATTGCGGACCGAGCGGCTGGCCGCTACGGCGACGGCCTCCTAGCCGACCCCGGCTAGCAGACCCGGCTAGCCGGCGTCGGGCTAATAGACCAGGGCCTGGGCCCCGTCGGCCAGGATCTCGGCCAGGAAGGTCGTCGCGCCCGCGATCCGCACGCCGGCCAGGACGTCGTTCTCGGTGATCGCCCGGCGGGCCGCGCACTGCGTGCACACGGTCACCGTGCCCGCGCGGAGCACGCCGGCCAGCAGGTCGGCCATGGGCACCGCGTACGGCAGGGTCACGTCCGCGCCGCGGCCGGGCAGGGAGAACCACGCGGCCTCGCCGGTGAGCCACAGCGACACCGGCACCCCGCTCGCCGCGGCCGCGGCGGCCACGGTCAGGGCCTGATTGCAGCGTTCCGGGTCGTCCTTGCCTGCGGTCACCTTCACGACCAGAGACCGTCCAGCCTGGCCGCCGGGGGGCGGCGCGGGGGGGATACGGGGGTCGCCCCCCGTGGCCGGCGCAGTCCTGCCGCCGGGAGGCGGCGCGGGGGTGGTCATGTCCCGCACCCTAGCGCGCGAGGCCGGCCCGCGCCGGGCGTACCCGGCGGCACCGGCCGGCGGCGGTCCGCAGCGGCCCACGCCGGCGCATGGCCGCCGGCGCGCCCGGCGTGGCACCCGCCGTGCGGGCCGGCGGCGTGCCTAGACTCCCGGCATGGGCGAGGAGGGCCGGTGACCGGAATTCTCAGCGGCGTGCTCCTGGTCGCCGCCTTCGTGGCCGTGGCCGGGCTGGCCGGGGTGCTCTGCGTGGCCGCCTGCCGGCGGGCGGGGGCGCGTGAGTCGGGCCGCGATCAGCGCCTATCGTGACGGGATGAATCCCGAGCAGTCGGAGTACGACACCGAGTCCGTGCCGACCCACCCCAGCCTGGCCCCGCTGCGGTTCCTGATCGGCCGCTGGGAGGGCGCGGGGGTGGTGGGCTACCCCACCATCGAGAGCGCGCAGTTCGGCCAGGAGGTCTCGTTCGGCCACAACGGCAAGCCGTACCTCATCTACTCCAGCCGGACCTGGCTGCTGGACGAGGAGGGCCGGATCGGCCGCCCGCTGGCCGCGGAGTCGGGGTTCTGGCGGCCGCAGGAGGACGGCGCGCTCGAGGTCGTGCTGGCCCACGCCAGCGGGATTACCGAGATCTACCTCGGCCAGGTGACCGGGACGAAGATCGAGATGGCCACCGACGCGGTGGTGCGGACGGCCAGCGCCATGGAGGTCACCGCCGGCCGGCGGCTCTACGGGCTGATCGGCGCCGACCTGGGCTGGGCGTTCGACATGGCCGCCGTGGGCCAGCCGCTCCAGGCCCACGTCTCGGCCCAGCTCAAGCGCACCGGCTAGGGCGGGCCGAGAGCCGGGGCTAGTTTTCCCGCGACCAGTAGGTGTCGAAGGTGCTGGCCTGGATCTGGGTCGGCCGGGAGACCACCCGGAACGGGGCGCTCCCCTCGGTCTGGATGATCCGGGTCGCGCCCCAGAACGCCGACCGGAGGCCGCTGCGCTGGCCCGACCGGTCGGTGATGGCGATGGCCGCGTAGCTCACCGCGCCGTAGTCGGCCAGCGGCTTGACCACCAGGTGGCGGCCCGAGCCGCGGGTCGGGGCCGAGCTGATGATCTCGGCCGACTGGCCCGGGCAGGTCCGGCCGGCCGGGCAGCCGCGGCTGATCGCGAACCGGCCGCCGGTGGTGTTGTCGGTCAGCGACAGCTTGAACTGGTTCGTGGCGGCGTCGTAGAACACGCTGGCGGTGACCGAGTCGCCGGCCCGGATCCGGAGCCCGGACAGCACCAGGCGGTTCGGGTACATGTCGTGCCAGGCCCGGTAGCTGGCGCGCCCGGCGCTGTCGCAGTTGGCCTGGATCCCGTCCTGCTGGACGGTGACCGACTTGCCCACGAACCCGCCCAGGCCGACCCACTCGTCGGAGAACGCGCCCTTGGACAGGGCGCAGTTCAGGTAGGGCACGAAGAACGTCGCGCGCACCAGCCGGAACCTGGTCCCGCCCCGGCTGGCCGCGTAGCCGGCCGAGTTGAGGGAGTCGGCCGAGGCCTCCGCGGGGCGGATGCCCGTCCCGCGCCGCCCGGCCGCGAGCACCGGCCGGACGGCCAGGGGGCGGCCAGGCCCCGGCCCGATGGCGGCCCCCGGC
>JBOHCO010000542.1:0-2450 GCA_050698895.1 Streptosporangiaceae bacterium | reverse complement strand
CGGCAGCCGCCCCCCGTAAGCCCGGGCGATCTCGGGCCCCAGCTCGGCGTCCGGGCTGGCCGCGATGACCTCCTCCAGCGTCCGCGTGGCCCCGTCGCGGACGACCCGCGAGGAGTCGCCCGGGTGCCCGCCCATCCACAGCTCGGCCTGCGGCCCGCCATCCGACGGGCGGCCCAGGAACTCGGGGATGTCGCGGTCTGAGCCCCACGCGTAGCGGCGGACGGGGTTGTCCAGGCGGTCCATGGCTTCCTCGGCTGACGACGCGATCCGGTCGGTTTCGTACCTTACTCGCGCCCCCTCCTCGTCCCGCGAACGGCGGCTCCATCAATTCCGGCCCGACGTGACGCCGGGTCTCATTGTTGCTAGAAAATTGATATGATTTTCTAGCAGGAGGTGGTCATGGCCGAGAGCGTGGCCGACAAGGTCCGAGCCGTCGTAGCGTCGGCCCCGGCTGGCTCGTTTATCCGCAGCGCGGATGTTCCGGGCTCCCGCCCCGCCGTGAACACAGCCATGTCCCGCCTGGCTGCAGCGGGTCAGCTGCTGCGCGTACACCATGGCGTGTACTGGAAAGGAGTGAAGACCCGGTTCGGTGCCGGGCGCCCCGGACTGGTAGACGTCGCGATCGCCGTGGCTGGGCCGGACGGTGCGGGACCATCCGGCTGGTCGGCAGCCCAGGCGCTGGGGCTATCCACGCAGGTGCCCGCCGAGCCAGAGGTCGCCGTGGCCGGACCGGTGCCGAGGTTCGAAGGCGTCCGCTTCCACAAGCGCAACAACCTGGCTCGGCGAGACCTGAGCTTCTGGGAGATCGCGCTGCTTGAGGCGCTGCGGTCCTATCCCGCCTACGCCGAGGTCAGCGTCGCCGAGTTCGCCGCCCGGGTGCGCGTCCTGGTGGCCGAAGGCCAGGTACGGCTCGCCGACCTGGAGATGGCGGCCCGTCGCGAGCATTCACCGGCGCTGCGGCGCAACCTGGCCGCCGTGCGGGAACAACTGCCGGAAGTCGTCCTGACGTGACAATGCTCCGCAGCGTCGTCAGGCCCATTGACCTCGCGCCGGTCGGCGACGTTCCCTGCTCGGCCGCCGTGCGTGGCCCCGGACCGGGTAATCATGCTTCCTTACCGGAGCGGGTCCACGCGGAACGCGGACTATCTGTTCCCCGGCCGCCTGGCTTCTCCGCTCATCAGGCCGGGTGTTCGACTGGAGATGGGGATTCGCGGTGGCACCTTGCCGGGGACTCAGCGCCGGACGATCACGTCCTACATCGCCGACTACCTCGTGACGGCCGGCATCGACGCCGACTACCAGGAACTCCATCCGGCTCGGCTCCGGGTCAGGCTATGGACGTACTGGCGGCCGACGTAGACGCCAAGAGTGCCGAGTTCGGCTGGGACCACACTGCGCCCACGTGATGGCTACGCGACCAGCCCGGTCTTCGATCCAGGCGGTCCCGTCCGCGACCTCGCCGCTGAGAGCTATGCACGGACACTGAGCCTGATCTGGGGTGCGCGTCCTGCCTTGGACCAAGTCCTCGCGCGCGTCGCCGGAGCGGCGAGCCTGCTCTGAAACACGGGGCAACGAACGCGATACCTTCCTTGACTACGCATCGGTTAACTACTTATGTTGGTCACATGAGTATTCCGATGGCTTCCATGCGGGAGCCGACCTACTTCGTGCTGGCCTCGCTGCTGGACGGCCCGCTGCACGGCTACGCCATCATCAAGAGGACCGAGGGGCTCTCCCATGGCCGGGTCAGGCTGGCTACCGGCACGCTGTATACCGCGCTGGACCGGCTCGCCGGCGAGGGCTATGTGCGGCTGGTCAGCGAGGAGATCGTCAGCGGCCGGACCCGCCGCTCCTACGGGCTGACCGACGCCGGAACCGCGGCGCTGCAGGCTGAGGCGATCCGGATGACGGAGGCGGCCAGCGTGGTCACCCGCGCCCGCCCGGCGGCCAGCCAGAGCCGGGGCGCGGCCCCGGCTGGCCGAAAGGTGCGTCCGGCATGACCGGCCTGGAACGCGGCTATCGCCGGCTGCTGCTCGCCTATCCGGCCTGGTACCGGCGGGAGCGGGGCGACGAGATGCTGGACACGTTGCTGGCGGTGGCGCCGCACGGCCGGACCTGGCTCTCGCTGCGTGACGCCTCTGCGCTGATCCTGGGGGGCCTGCGGGTCCGCGCCGGGCAGAACCGGCGGCTGACGACCGCGGCCAACCTTCGCCTGGCCGTGCTGTTCGGCGTTGCCCTGTGGCTCGCCGGGGGAGTTGCCGACGACTTCAGCGTCGCAGGCCTCGCCTGGCTGCACTGGTCACCGGCTAACCCGACCGGAGTCGCCGTATTCCGCGGCCTGGCGGTGCTGGCGGCGCTTATCGCCGCCTGGCGCGCGCCCCGGCCCGTCGTCGTCGCGGTCGCGCTGGGCGCGGCCGCCGTGTGCGCGTACTGGTCGCAGAGTCCGTGGT
>JBOHCO010000541.1:0-1520 GCA_050698895.1 Streptosporangiaceae bacterium | reverse complement strand
GGACGCGGGGCCGGTCGATGTCGGCCAGGCGCAGCTTCTCCGGCGGTATGCGCTCAGTGTCCCTGAACCAGGTGAGCAGCAGCTTCATCGCGTCCCGGTAGGACGAGATGGTCTTCGGCGAGGCTGCGCGCTCCCCGGCGAGGTAGCTGGTGAAGAACTTCGACAGCCAGCGCCCGGCAAGGTCCGGCAGTGGCGCGGGCCGCGGGCTCACGGCTGGTCCCCGGGTGGCGCGGGGATGACGTAGCCGAACCGGACCTGGGCGCGGGTCATCACCTCGGGGTAGGCGTCGGCGGTCAGCCGCAGGTAGTACTGGGTGCCGCGAAGGTCGGCGTGGCCCATGTAGCACGCCAGGTAAGGCAGCACCACGGCCAGGTCCGTGCCTTCGGCGGCCCAGCGCCGCAGGTTGGCGACCGCGAAGCCGTGACGCAGCGAGTGCGGGTGCGGGCCGCCGGTGAAGTGGGGAATGCCGGCTCCGGCCAGGTAGCCGCGGAACCGCAGGTAGACGGTCGACTGGTCAATCGGCCGGCCGGGCGCGATGCTGTAGAACACGTGGTCGCTGGTCTCGGGGGCGGGGTGCGCGGCCGCGATGTAGCCGGCCAGGGTCGCGGTGGGCCGGGCGGTGACCGGGACGGTGCGGCTCTCGCCGTTCTTGGAGTCGCGGATCCGCAGCGTCCCGCTGCGGGTGTCCGCATCGGCCAGGGTCAGGCTGAGCGCCTCGGAAACCCTGAGGCCGGCTCCGTAGAGCACCCTGAACAGGACCGGGTCGACCATGGCCTTGTTGGTGAAGCTGGACATGGGCTGGGAGTCGATCGCGGTGAACAGGCGGCGCACCTCGTCGTCGGTGAGCACGTACGGGGGCTGGTGGCGGACGCGGACCTGGGTTGCCGCGGCCGGGGTGAAGGCGTCCCAGCCGGCCGCCTGCGCGTGCTCGGCCAGCTGGCGAAGCGCCAGCTCGTTGCGCCGGATGGTGGAGGCCCGCAGGTGACGGCCGTAGAGGAACCCGCCGACCGCTTCCCTGGTGATGGACCCGTCCGGGTAGCCCTCTCGTCGGCAATAGCCGGCGAACTGGCGCAGCACCCGCTCCGGGACCTTGAACCTGTACCCGCCGGCGTGGCGCGAGGCGGTCAGCTCGTCGACCAGGTCCTGCAGCGTCGTCTCAGGCACTGCGCTCACCCGCTCCCGCCTGGCCCAGGACGTCTTCGACGTCCAGCGCGCAGCATCGCAGCCGCTCGGTGTCGAAGCGCAGGTAGTAGGCCTGGGTCGTGTCGGTCGAGGCGTGCCCGAGCACGGCCGATATCACCGGCATGGGCGCGCCGTTGCTGATCATGGCCACGGCCAGCGCCCCGCGCAGGGAGTGCATCCCGGACGCCTGGCCGGGCGGGAACTCGATCCCGGCGCGGGCCGCGTAGCGCGACAGCCGGGTGGCGACCGAGGAGGAGCAGCCGAACGCGTCGAAGGGATAACTGTGCTTGACGAATACCTTGGCGCAGGCGGTCTCGGGGCGGCCGTGCCGGACGTAG
>JBOHCO010000540.1:0-4302 GCA_050698895.1 Streptosporangiaceae bacterium | reverse complement strand
GGTCACGCCGAGCGCGGTCGCGCGGGTGAGCATCCGGCGCCAGCCATCGGGCAGCACCTGGAGCGCGGCGATGCGGACCACTACCGGGTCGAAGACCAGAGTGGCGTACTTGGCCGCGTTCGCGGCCAGCAGCATCACCGGCACTAGCACCAGCCAGCGGCTGGCATTCTTCTCGGAATCTCCGGTGCGCACCGCGCAGTAGGCCGAGGCCGCGGTCAGCATCAGGGCCAGCGCGTCGTGGGTGGCCAGCGCGCCCAGGTCCTCGGTCAGGCCGAGCCCGGCGAACAGGCCGGCCGCCGCCACTCCCGGCCAGTACCCGAACAGCCGCCTGCCCGAGCCGTAGAGCAAGGCGGTCGCGGTCATCATGAACGACATGCTCATCAGGCGCACGGCGACCAGGCCGCCCAGGTGGTCGGCCATGGCGGCCAGCACCGGGTAGATCACCGGCGCGCCGGAGAAGTAGGTCTCGTAGTACGGGCTGCCGCCGCCGTGGAAGATCTCGTGGATGAGCTGGTGGCCGGCGTAGATGTACCGGCCCTCGTCGCCGGACGCCGTGCTGACGTGGATCAGCCGTGAGGTGAGCAGGGCCTGCCCGCAGAGGATGATGGCCAGCGGGACCCACCGCACCCAGCCCGGCGCCTGGGCTGAGCGCTCGGCTACGGCCGCCGGTCGGGCTTGCGGCGGGGCGGTGGCGACGTAGTCAGTCATTGCTCAGCTGGCCGAAGCAGGCGGCGATGGCCCGCGAGCCGGGGCCGGACTCCCAGGCCGACTGGTGGCTGGAGTCGAGCGGCTGGATCAGCTGGGCCGCCCCGAAGCCGATGGCCCAGAAGTAGATCCCGCCTCTGTGCGTGGCCACTGCGGCCTTACAGGCTGCGGTGAACCACCGCACCTGCACGTCGGCGTCCAGGCGGGGATTCGGCCACGAGCCCTGCCAGGGCTTGGCATAGGCCCCGCGCACGCCGGCGATGCCGACCTCGCTGAGCACGGTGCCGCGCGGCATGGGCCGGTCCCAGGCCTCCCAGGCTCTGGCCAGCTTGGCCACCGAGGCGTTCGGCCCCATCTGCCGCATGTCCGGGTAGGAGTCGGCGGAGACCTTGGCCAGGCGGCCCCCGGTGCCGGGATGCAGCAGGTGGCCGTTGTTGGCGTAGGCCAGCGTGCCCTTGTAGACGCGGCGCACGGCCCGGTCCAGCCGGTTCCACAGCGGCGAGGTGCCGAAGTCCTGGAACTCCGTCCCGACGTACAGTGTGGGCACCTTGTTGCGCTGGGCCATCTTCGCGTACGGCAGCAGGAAGCGCTGGTAGCTGGCAAACCAGGCCCGGATGCGGGCCGGCCGCCAGGTGTTGCGGGGCACGCCCAGGCCGAAGTTGGCCAGCAGCGGACGCAGGGACACGTACATGCCCGCGGTCTCGGCCGACTGGGCCACGATCGCCAGCTGGGCCGGAGTGGGCGTCTTGTTGGGCTTGGCGTACACGCCCCTGGCCCGGGCCCCGTGCATGAAGAACGGGAACGAGACGATGACCGCGTTGGCGTGGAGCCGTTTCAGGTAGGTGACCTCGGCCGCGGCCGCGTTGTCGTAGTTCTCGTTCTTGTAGCCGTACAGGTCGATGCCCGCCCCGGCCTGGAAGGCCGGCCGCGGGATGCGCACCGCCGCCGGCGCGAGCGGGGCGCGCCTGGGCTTGATCTTGGGCGGCTGCAGGGCGCCGATGTGCGAGGCGGCCGAGCACCCCCCGACGGCCAGGCCGAGGACGAGGACGCCGGTCAGGAGCTTGCGCGAGGTGTTCACCGTCTCTCCCGTGTCTTGCTGATCACCTTGAAGGTGCGCGGGTTGCCCTGGATGAGCGGGATGAAGACGCCCGCGCAGGTCAGCAGCAGGCTGAAGGGCAGCACGAGCACGGCGACCGTCGCGCTCAGCAGCCGGGAGTCGTTGGTCCGCGAGAACACCCGCGAGCCCGCCCCGGCCCAGCCGCAGGCGAAGAACACCGTCACCCAGGCGACCACCGACAGCTTGGCCACGTCGAAGATCAGCGAGTCTCCGGAGATGCGCCCGGTGCCCCGCAGGTACAGGCCGGCCAGGGACAGCAGCAGTGACGTGGCGCCGACCACGTACTTGAGCGTGGTGATGACGGCGGCCGGGCGGGACAGCACGTCACGGTGGGTGATGCCGTGGATGTCGCCCCACAGCCACCGGGCCCGCTGCGTGATGAAGTCCTTCAGGTTCCACGGCGGGGTGCCCTCGGCGTACTCGTGGAACCAGCCCCACTTCAGCCCGGCCTCGGCGGCGCGCTGGCCGAAGACCAGGTCCTCGGACGCGAACGCCGGCCAGTCCCAGGTGATGATCCGCTCGGTCTCGCCGGTCACCGCCAGGCCCTCGCCGTGCACGTGCAGCGGGCGGCCGATGATGCCCTGGAACACCGAGCAGTACACCAGGCAGGCGTGGGTGCGGATGTCGTCGGCGTGGCTGGCCAGGAAGTGGCCCAGGGGAGCGCCGCCGTACTCGGTGCGCGGGGCCACGATGCCCTGGCAGATGTCGTAGTCGGCCTGGTAGGACCGCTCGATGTAGGCCTGGGTCAGGGTGACGTCGTCGTCGTTATAGAGGATCTTGACGTCGGCCCGGCTCAGTCCCATCGACTGGCGGACCCGCCGGGAGTACTCCAGCGCCCGCGCTTTTCGCTCGGAGCGGGCGATGAAGCTGGACGGCACGGTGATGACCAGGTCGGCGAGCGGGTACTCGTTGGCGTAGCCGGGCTCGGTGACCACCCAGATCTGGTGGTTCATGGCCAGGTCGTAGCCGCGGATCTGGCTGACGATCTGGCTGACCCTGGTCTGCTCGCGGCCCGACGTGGTGATCTGGATGATGAGCTCGGTGTACTTGCCCGGCGGCGCCTCCCGGAACCACCGGTGGAAGTGCAGCTGGCCGAGCCCGAGCATGGCCAGCTCGATGAGCGGCAGCATCCAGACCGCGTAGATCAGGTAGCGGGCCGGGGGCAGCTCGATGGCGGCCCAGACGATGGCCGCGATGATGACGGCGACGGCCACGGCCCTGGCCGCCCGGGCGATCCAGCGGCCGATCCGGCCGACGGGGCCGCCACGGCTGTGCCGGGGCGCGCGCCGGCCCGGCTCGGCGGCGCGGGGGACCGACCCGATCCGGCTGACCGGCGGGGCGGGTGATGCGTGCGGGGTTCTTGCTGGCGGCGCGAGCGGGGCGGCCACCGAGGCGATGTCAACGAGGCGTTCCGAGCTGCCGCGTTGCATGCCATTTACGGCCCATTCTCTTTCTGTTTCCACCGATGACGCGTTACCGTCGGCATTCATCTGCCACGCAGGCTCCCCTGTCCGGGATCTTCTTTCTCGTTGCCGCCTGGCCCCTGGAGCGGCTATTAGGGATGGAGACGGGCACATCGTATTACACGGAACGTCTCAGGAAATTCCCAGGGTACGGAGCAGGAGGTACCTTTATTAGAGTTTTACTGGTTACTGTGCCACGGCGGGGTGTAACGGTACTTACGCTGCATAGAGTGACTAGGTGGCTACTGTCGGGCAGGGCCGGATGTGCCCCGCACCGCGAATTTCCTGGTCAGCCGCTTACTGTTTGTTTTATGCGCGACCCGAGATACGGGCGTGATAGCGGATCACAAGCGCGCGGAATACCGCGGCGACTTGGTGTCGGTGCGCACGACTGCTTGTTAGAAATCGGGAAACCGCTGGCCCTCGCAGGGTCTCCTATTACGCTTAGCCGGTCCTGTCGACTTTCCCTGTCGAATTACTTGAGTACTACGTTCTGCGCTTCACGTATGACAGGTGGCGACGGCCTGCCGGCGCGAAATGATCACACTCGGTCGCACAACCAGTCCGCCCGGGCGGAAGTCACAAAGTCATGAGAACAATCCGTGGCGTGATCGTCACCACCCCGAGCATCCTGGCCGCATTGATCGCGGCCGCCACGCTGGCCGCATTGGCTGCCTCCCCCGCGTCAGCCCGGCCCCACGCGGCGCCGACCCCCCGGGCCCGGCCCGCCGCCGCGACCTTCACCAGCGCCCGCCATGGCTACGGCCTGTTCACCGCCCAGCACCGCGGCCGGTGCCGGGCCGAGGTCGGCGCCACGTCCGACGGCGGCCGCCGGTTCACCCGGCCCGCGGTGGTGACCAGCTGGTCCTGCGACGACAACTCGCCCGCCGTGACGCTGGCCGCGGGTGACCGCGGCGACGTGTTCCTGTTCGGCCCGGCCCTGTTCACCAGCCAGGACAGCGGCCGGGCGTGGCACCGGGCCCGGCCCGGCGGCCCGGTGCTCGCGGTGGCCGTCGC
>JBOHCO010000539.1:0-1947 GCA_050698895.1 Streptosporangiaceae bacterium | reverse complement strand
CACCTGGACCGTGACCGGCGCCCGGTCGCTGACCGGCGAGGCCCGTCGCATCCAGGCCGCGCTCGACGCCGGTGACCTGGCCGCGGCCCGGGCCGCGCTGCCCAGCCTGTGCGGCCGCGACCCGCGCGGACTCGACGCCAAGGAGATCAGCCGGGCCGTCATCGAGTCGGTGGCCGAGAACTCAGGCGACGCCATCGTGGCTCCGCTGGTCTGGGGCGCGCTGAGCGGGGACACCGGCCTGCTCGTCTACCGGGCGGTCAACACCCTCGACGCGATGGTCGGCCACCGCTCGCCGCGCCTGGCCCGGTTCGGGACCGCGTCGGCGCGGCTGGACGACGTGGCCAACTGGCTGCCCGCCCGGCTGACCGCGCTGCTCACCGCGGCCTGCGCGCCGGCCGCCGGAGGCCGCCGGGGTCGCACCTGGCGCCAGGCCCGCCAGTACGGAACCCGCCACCCCAGCCCCAACGCCGGCTGGTGCGAGGCGGCGTTCGCCGGCGCGCTCGGCGTTCGCCTGGGCGGCTCGAACACCTACGAGGGGGCCACCGAGCGCCGCCCCGAACTCGGCGACGGCCCGCCCCCGGAGCCCGCCGACATCGCCCGCGCCGTCCGCCTCTCCCGCGCCGTGACCGTCGCCGCCACGACACTGGCCGCGACGCTGGCTGCCGCCCTGGCTTACTGTGGCCGCCGTGGCTGACGTGACACCGGTGACTGGCCGCGGCCCGGGCCCGGGCGTGGATGTCCCGTTGCTACCCCTAGGGGGGTACCAACGGGACATCCACACGACCCCGCCCGGGGTTTTGGGGTGGGCGTTGCTCATGGGGTCGGTGGGGTCGGGCGGCGCGGGGCTGGCCGGGCCGGCGGGGCTGGCGAGGGACATGGAGTTGACGGGGGCGGTGGGGCCCGCGCGGGATTGGGGCGGGTGGGGGCCGCCGGGCTGCTGTGGCTCGTGGCGGGCGTGGGGCCGGGCCCTGGGCGCCGCGTGGGGTCCGGCCTGGTGCCCCGGATGGAGTCCGGGCGGGGTGTGGTCGGGGTGAAGGGGGCGCTGCTGATCGCGGGGACCACGTCGGACGCCGGGAAGAGCGTGGTGGCCGCCGGGCTGTGCCGGTGGCTGCGGCGGCAGGGTGTGCGGGTGGCGCCGTTCAAGGCCCAGAACATGTCGCTGAACTCCTTCGTCACCCCGGACGGGGCCGAGATCGGGCGGGCCCAGGCCATGCAGGCCGCCGCGGCCGGGATCGAGCCGGACGCCCGGATGAACCCCGTGCTGCTCAAGCCGGGCGCGAACGGCAGCCAGGTGGTGCTGCTGGGCCACCCGGCCGGCGAGGTGAGCGCGCTGGACTACCCCGCGCGCAAGGCCCGGCTCCTGGAGGTGGCGCTGGACTGCCTGGGCCAGCTCCGCCGGGAGTACGACGTGGTGGTCTGCGAGGGCGCGGGCAGCCCGGCCGAGATCAACCTGCGCGCGACCGACATCGCCAACATGGGCCTGGCCCGGGCGGCGGGCCTGCCGGTCATGGTGGTCACCGACATCGACCGGGGCGGCTCGTTCGCGGCGCTGTACGGCACGGTCGCGCTGCTGGAGCCCGCCGACCAGGCGCTCATCTCCGGGTTCGTGATCAACAAGTTCCGCGGCGCGCGCGAGCTGCTGGACCCCGGCCTGGACATGATCACCGGCCTGACCGGGCGGCCGGTGCTGGGCGTGCTGCCCTGGGCGCCGGGCCTCTGGCTGGACGCCGAGGACTCGCTGGCCCTGGAATCCCGGCCGGGCGCGGCGGGCGACCCGCTGGGCCGCGACGTGCTGCGGGTCAGCGTTATCCGGCTGCCGCGGATCAGCAACTTCACCGACATCGACGCGCTGGCCGCCGAGCCGGGCGTGCTGGTCCGGCTGGCCGGCCGCCCGGCCGAGCTGGCCGACGCGGACCTGGTCGTGCTGCCGGGCTCGCGGGCCACGGT
>JBOHCO010000538.1:0-5725 GCA_050698895.1 Streptosporangiaceae bacterium | reverse complement strand
GCGAGGACCTGCACCGCGCCTGCGGCCTGCTGCTCGAGGACCTCGAAGCGGGCCCGGACGAGGACTGAGCCGGCCGCCACGATGCCGGACGTCCCGCGGTGCCGACATGGCTGGTGCGACCAGAGCGACGCGTGGGCCGGGCGAGTCGGCCCGGACCCCACCTGCCGGCCTGCCGTTCGCGGGGTCCGCCATGATCGCGGAAATCGGTCCGCGATAGTCGCGGACGGTTTTCCGGGATCATGAGCCCGTGCCTTCCGGACCGGCCGCAGGAGGCGATCCGGCCGCCCGCAACCCGCAGCCCCGGCCCGGCCCGGCCCGGCCCGGCTTGATCGCACGCGTCGACAGACGCCGGGGCGGTGTCAACGGGACATCCGTAAGCCGCCACGGTGATGGTGGGGGGTGCAGGCGGGGGAGTCAGCCTTCGGAGGCGCGGGTGAGCCGCGCGGCCAGATCCCGGGCGACCGTCAGCAGACCGGGGGGCTCCAGGATCGTGAAGTCGTGGCCCAGGGCGGCCAGGTGCAGGGCGATGGCGGCCAGGGAGTCCGCGCCAGTGGTCAGGAGGCAGCGGTCCGGTCCGGCCGCCTCCAGCATGCCCGTGGTGGGGGTGACCCGCTCCGCCACGACCGCGGCCGCCGCGTGGATAACCACCCTGGCCTGGTAGCGGTAAGGAGCCGTGGTGACGGCGCGGGCCACGAACGACGCGGCGTCTGGCGGGTCGCGCGGCACGAAGCGGGCGCCGGTCAGCCGGGGCTCGCCGATGCGGTCAGCCCGGAAGGTGCGCCAGTCCTCGCGGGCCGCGTCGCGGGCGACCAGGTACCAGCGGTAGCCGGTGTGCACCAGGCGGTGCGGCTCGACCTGGCGCTCGGTCGCGGCACCGTCGCGGCTGGTGTAGCCGAAGGCCAGGGCCTGGTGGCGGCGGCAGGCGGTGGCCAGCGTGGTGAGCAGGTCGAGGTCGACCGTGGGCGCGGCGCGGGGCAGCGCCACGGTGGCCTGCTGGACGGCCGCGGTGCGGTCGCGGAGCCGGGCGGGCAGCACCTGCTGCAGCTTGGCCAGGGCGCTGAGGGCGGTCTCGGCGATGCCGGTGACCGACTGGCTGGCGGCCGTCTGAAGGCTGACGGCCACCGCGACGGCCTCGTCGTCGTCAAGCAGCAGGGGCGGCAGGGTGGCGCCGGCCCCGAGACGGTAGCCGCCGGCGACGCCGGGGGTGGCGTGGACGGGGTAGCCGAGGTCGCGGAGGCGCTGGATGTCGCGGCGGACAGTGCGGGGGGTGATGGCCAGGCGAGTGGCCAGCTCGGGGCCGGGCCACTCGGGGCGGGCCTGGAGCAGCGACAGCAGTCGCAGCAGGCGGGCCGAGGTATCAAGCACGAATCCGAGTCTGGCACCGATTGAGGACGGTAACTGACCGCGATTGCTTCTAGCGTTGGGCGCATGGACATCGACTGGAATGAGCGGCTGGTAGAGCAACTGGACTGGCACTGGCGGGAGCAGCTGCGGCCGCGGCTGGACGGGATGACCGACGCGGAGTACTTCTGGGAGCCGGTGCGGGGATGGAGCCTGCGGCGCCGCGGGGAGTCGTCGGCGCCGATCGCGGTGGGGGCCGGAGAGTACGTGGTGGAGTTCGCGTTTCCGCAGCCCGACCCTCCGCCGGTGACGACCATCGCGTGGCGGATGGCCCACCTCATCGTTGGGGTGTTCGGGGTGCGGGTGGCGTCGCACTTCGGCGGGCCGGCCCTGGACTGGGAGAAGTTCGAGTACGCGGGCACGGCGGCCGGGGCGCTGGCCCAGCTCGACGAGGTGTACGCGGCCTGGGTCGCGGGAGCGCGCGGGCTGGGCAACGCCGGGCTGGCCGTGCCCTGCGGGCCGGCCGAGGGGCCGTGGGCCGAGTTCTCGATGGCCGACCTGGTGCTGCACATCAACCGGGAGGCCATCCACCACGGGGCCGAGATAGCGCTGCTGCGCGACCTGTACCGAGGCCAGGAGGCCGGAGATGGCGTATGACTTCCAGGTCGTGGTGGATGCCGGGAGGCCGCACGAGCTGGCTGACTGGTGGGCGGAAACGCTGGGCTGGGAGGTCGAGCCCAGCGACGCGGCGTTCATCCGGCGGATGGTCGACGCGGGCTACGCCACCGAGGCGGACACCACCACCCACCGCGGCGAGCTGGTCTGGACTTCAGGCGCGGCCATCCGCCACCCCGACGGCCCGGACAGCGGCCGCAGCCGGGTGCTGTTCCAGCAGGTCCCGGAGGTCAAGACGGTCAAGAACCGGCTGCACCTCGACATCCGGACGGGCCCCGACGAGACGGAAGCCGTGGTGGCGGCGCTGGCTCGCCGGGGCGCGACCGAGCTGCACCGTGGCCAGGAAGGGCCGCATCACTGGGTCACGATGACCGACCCGGAGGGCAACGAGTTCTGCGTGGCCTGACGCCCACGGCCGCGCTGTCTGATAACAGCAAGAAGCGCCCCGCCCGGCCTCAGCGAGCCCCGTCTCACGCAGCACCCGGCCCGTGATGTGATAACAGCAAGAAGCAGAGGCTGATAACAGCAAGAAACGGCGGGCGGCCGGGTCGGTGGCACTTATCCGGCAATACCGGCACGCGGGCACGGGAGCTTCCGCCGCCCCCGGGTAGCTAGCTACCATTCCGCGAATGAGCGTCACTGGGGCGGGGAGCCAGGCGACGGTGGATCTCGCCGGGCTGCAGCGACTGCTTGGCGAGCCCGAGATCGCCTGGCTGGTGGAGCGGATCAGGGGCCGGCTGGAGCGCGGCGAGCCGGTCGACGGCACCGTCACGCTGGTCGGCGCGACGCATGCCGAGCGCCGCGCCGCCACCCGGCTGCTCGGCCACGGAGTCGGCCGGGGCACGTCGCTGAGCGTGCCGCTGCCCGAGGCGGCGGCGGCGCTGCGGCGGGCCGGGGCGGCGCCCAGCCTCCAGGCGGCGGTGGAGGCGCTGACCGGACCGGTCCGCGACCTGGCCGCCGAGCGGGCCGACGAGATCCAGCGCTGGGAGGACATGCTGATCCCGGCCCGGACCAGCCCGCTGGCCAGCCTGGCCTGGTACCGGGCCTGGCTGGAGGAGATCACCAGGGACGGCACGGTGACCCGGCTGATCCGCCAGGGCCACGGCGCGGCGCTGACCCAGGCGCCCGCGGTGCTGGAGCGCATCCCCGGCGGCCCCGAGCCGTCCGGCGTGATGCTGGCCGACCTGGCCACGGCCGCGGCCGGCCACCCGGCCGCGCTGAGCCAGGGCCAGCTGCCGACGCTGGTCCTGCGCGCACTGGCGCTGCGCGAGGAGGTGCCGGTGCCGGCCGACCGGGAGGCGGCCCGAGCGCTGTGGACCGCGTCCGGGGTGGTCGCCGACGACCTGGTCAGCCAGGTCCTGGTGCTGAACGTGCGGGCCGGCGGCCAGCCGCTGGGCCGCTGGCTGACCGAGGCGGCGACCGCCGGGCAGCCGTTCCGGATCACGCTGCGCCAGTTGCTGGCCATGCCGGTGCTGCCGACCGCGATCGACCTGTTCACCTGCGCCAGCCCGGCGGTGCTGCGGGCGGCCGCCGATCAGCTCGGGCCGGCCTGCCCGCCGCTGGTCTGCACCGAGGGCGAGCCGTCGGTGGCCTGCGGCCGGCTGCTGCACGCGGCGATGGTGGGCGGCGCGACGATCCGCTGGCACGCCGACTTCAGCTGGTCCGGCCTGCGCTCCACGGCCGCGGCCATCCGCCGGCTGCGGGCCGAGCCCTGGCTGATGGGCGCGGTCGACTACCAGGCCGGCCTGGCCGCGGGGGTGGCCGAGCCGCTGAGCGGGCCGCCGGAGCCGAGCCCGTGGGACGGCCGGCTGGCCGACCTCATGCGCAACACGGGGCGGGCCATCACCGAGGAGCGGATGCTGCCCCCGCTGCTGGCCGAGCTGGCCGCGGCCGGTGGCGGCAGCTAGCCCGGACTCCCTTGTTACGTGTCTTGGTCCTGGTCCTGGTCAGTTGCCGTCGGCTCGTTATTGCGACTAATTTGCAACTACCCTAGACTGGCAGTGATCTTGAGGAGCTGGGGGGGAGCGGCCTGATGACGGCAGCGGCTGGCCGCATGGCCCGCATCCGGGCGGCGCTCACCCCGGCCGAATGGGGCCGGGTCGGCGGCATGACGGCCGCCGTCGTCGGGCTGAACGTGCTGGGCTGGGGGATGCTGGCGGCGGCGGCCGGCGGCCACTACCACATCAACAAGACCGAGATCTTCGGCTTCGGCACCGGCATCCTGGCCTACACGCTGGGCATGCGGCACGCCTTCGACGCCGACCACATCGCCGCCATCGACAACACCACCCGCAAGCTGGTCGGCGAGGGGAAGCGGCCGCTGTCGGTGGGCTTCTTCTTCTCCCTGGGCCACTCCTCGGTGGTGTTCATCCTGGCCCTGCTGCTGAACTTCGGCATCCGGGCGCTGGACGCCCAGGTCAAGAACGCCAGCTCGCAGCTCCAGCACACGACGAACATCGTCGGCACGCTGGTCTCCGGGTTCTTCCTGTTCCTGATCGCCGCGCTGAACGTGGTCATCCTGGTCGGCATCGTGAAGGTGTTCCGGCAGATGCGCGCGGGCCGCTACGACGAGCAGGAGCTGGAGCGCCAGCTCAACAACCGCGGGCTGATGAACCGGATCCTGGGTCCGCTGGCCCGGCGGATCGACGCGCCGTGGAAGATGTACCCGATCGGGTTCTTGTTCGGGCTGGGCTTCGACACGGCCACCGAGGTGGCGCTGCTGGTGCTGGCGGGCACGGCCGTGGTGGGCGGGCTGCCGTTCTACGCCGTGCTGTCGCTGCCGATCCTGTTCGCGGCCGGGATGAGCCTGTTCGACACCGCCGACGGCTGCTTCATGAACTTCGCCTACGACTGGGCCTTCGCCCGCCCGGTCCGCAAGGTCTACTACAACATCACCATCACCGGGCTGTCGGTGTTCGTGGCCGTGTTCATCGGCGCCACCGAGCTGCTCGGCCTGCTCGGCCAGGAGGGCAACCTCAAGGGGCCGGGCTGGGCCTGGCTAAAGAACTTCAACATCAACACGGCCGGCTTCGTCATCGTCGGCGTCTTCGTGGTGACCTGGGCCGTGGCCCTGGTGGTGTGGCGGCTGGGCCGCATCGAGCAGAAGTGGGGCGGGGCCCCGGCCGAGGCCGAACCCTGCGAGTAGGCCCGCGCGGGGCCACCCCGGCTGGCGCCGGCGCCCGCCGTCATGTCAGGCTGCCGGAGTGCCGGAGCTGATTCGCCCCACGATCGCGGTGCGGGAGTCGTACCTGGCCGGCGAGCGGGCCATGGCCGCGGAGAAGGGTGAGTCCCCGGACTGGCTGCCCGCGGCCGAGGCCGACTTCGTCTCCTTCGCCGCGCAGCGGGCCGCCACGCAGCACTACTGGGATGTGCCTGTCACCGAGCTGTGGTTCGTGGACGGGACCGAGTACCTGGGCACGATCATGATCCGCCACGAGCTCACGCCGCTGCTGCGGACCGAGGGCGGCCACATCGGCTACCACGTAGTGCCGCGGCGCCGCCGCCGCGGGCACGCAACCGCCATGCTGGCCGGCGCGCTCGCCTGGTGCCGCGGCCTGGGCCTGAAGAAGGTGCTGGTGACCTGCGACGAGACCAACACCGGCTCGCGGCGGGTGATCGAGGCCAACGGGGGTGAGCTGGCCGAGCTGACCGCGGGGACCTGCCGATACTGGATCACGTTGTGAGGTCAGGCACTATGGATGCCGTGCAC
>JBOHCO010000537.1:0-2042 GCA_050698895.1 Streptosporangiaceae bacterium | reverse complement strand
GTGGTAGGGCCGCCCCGGCGCAGGCCCAGCAGTTCCCACGACCGCGCGATGCCGACGCCGAACAGCACCATGACCAGCGTGGCTGCCGTTGATGGTGCCTGCGCGGCGCTGCTGGCGGTGAACGCCGTCACGATCTGGGCGCCGTAGAGCCCGACGATGAAGGCCATCAGGTACGAGGAAGAAGTTCGTGTAGTCCCCCATGGCCGCCATGCTGCCCTACGGGGCCGGCGGAGCCTAGCAACCACGCTCGCCCGGCCGGGGCCGCGACGGGCGGGGGCAGGGCCGTCCGTCAGACGGCCAGCCCGAGGCCGCGAAGGTCGCGCCGCAGGTCGTCGGGGGATGAGAAGCGCAGGGCGGCGATGCCGAGATCCTGCGCCGCCACGACGTTGCCCGGCGAGTCATCGATGAACGCGGTCCGGCCCGGCGCCAGGTCGTGGCGCTCCAGCAGGATCTCGAAGATCTGCCGGTCGGGCTTGGCCACGCCCTCGATGCCCGAGATCACCGCGCCGTCGAACCAGTGCATGAACGGGAAGCGGTCGCGCCGCAGCACGTACCGGTCGGGCTCCATGTTGCTGAGCGCGAAGCACGGCAGCCCCGCGGACCGGAGCTCGGCCAGGATCTCGACCGTGCCGTCGATCTGGCCCCGGATCATCTCCTCGCCGCGGTGCGCCCAGGCCATGATCAGGTCGGCGTAGCGCGGGTGCTCGCGGGCCAGGCGCTCGCACGACGTGGTGGTGTCCACGCCGAGGTCATGGGCTCGGTGCCAGTCGCTGGTGCAGATCCGCGCGAGGAAGTCGCTCATCTCGTCGGGATCGTCGAACAGCTGGCCGTACAGGTAGCGCGGATTCCAGTCGAGCAGCACCCCGCCCAGGTCAAACACGACCGCGTCGATCTCCCTGCCACCCACCGCCCGAACCTAACACGCGCGGCCAGGACGCTAGCAGCGACGTGAGAGGGCCAGTCACGTCGCTACAACGACGTGAGAGGGCCAGTCACGTCGCTGGAGCTGCGGACTGGCGGCCGCCACTAGGAGCCGCCGCTGGTGACCTGGCCGGAGCCCGAGCTGGACGACGGCCCGGAGGACGAGCTGAGGCCCGAGCCCGAGCTGGACTTGTGCGAGCTGGACGAGTGGCTGGCTGAGCTGGACTTATGCGTCGACGAGCCGGAGGTGCCCGACCCTGAGCTGCCCGAGCCTGAGCTGCCCGACCCCGATGAGGTGGTGCCGCGCGAGGTCGAGTGCCGCGCCGCCTGGCCGTGCGAGGCCGATGAGGCCCGGGCGCTCGCGGCGCCCGGCAGCACGTAGGCGACCGCGCCGCCGGCCACGATGCTGGCCGCGCCGATGGCCGCGGTGACGGCGCGGATCCGGCCCCGGTCCCGGTCCCTGGCCGCGATGGCCGCGCGGACTGGCCTGCGCTCGGTGCCCACGTGATCCTCCTTCTGGCGCGGTCCGCCTGACCGCTGCCAGAGCCAGCCTGGCCGGCCTGGCTCTCAGGTTCCTCTGCGCCGGCTGCCGGACTGCTCTGAGCTACCGTCATCCCAAGGCTGTGGATAACTGTGTGGACAGCGCGGTGGAAAGCTCAGGCGCACAGGGGATAAACGGCAGATGTCCTGTGGACGAAAAAAGAATCTTGGAGAAGCCGCCGGAAAGGCCTTGTGTGGCGCGCCGCGAAGGCAGTAGAACTACTTCACCACTGAAGACGTGCTCCATCCGGAGGAAGGTCCGGGAGGCAGGCGATCGCCGGGAAACCGGAGATCAACCGCAGCGGCACGCGACCGGTGGCAGCCACGTGGCGCACGGCAGCCGGGCAGCCGGCAGGCCAGGGCCGCGACGGCGAGGAGAGGCCCCTCCATCTCATACATGGAGGGGCCTCGTCCTTTTTGTGTGCGGGGTGACAGAGCCCGCCGTACGGTACGGCGTGCGTTACTCGCCATTCCGGGTGTTTCCCTGCCCCGGTCCCTGGCAAACAGTGACCGCCTGCCAAGCCGGCCGATATGGCCACGATATGCCCCAGAAGACATTCCTGGCTGACGCGGGCTCAGGG
>JBOHCO010000536.1:0-11889 GCA_050698895.1 Streptosporangiaceae bacterium | reverse complement strand
GAAGAGCGTCCTTTGGATAGATTAGCCAAACAGGCTGCGCGAGCTATAACGGTCAACTCGACAGGCTGATCGGAAATAGCGCGACTGGTCGCTTCTTAATTCTGCGGACGATTCTCCTAAGCGCGGGGCGGGCCCGGGCGGCGGGCCGACCGGTTGCTGGCAAAAGGGACAGATTGTAGCCTGACGGCGACGGGCGCGGGACGGGGTGACGCATGGGCCGTGACGGGTTAACGGGACGGATGGCGGACTGCTGGTGACCGACCAGTACAGCGACCGGCTGCCCGGGATCTCGCCCTGACGATGCGGCTGGCGACGTTCAACGTGCTCCACGGCCGGCCCATGCGCGACGGCCGGCCGGACGATCGCCCGGCGGCGCCGGGTCAGCCGCTGGCCGACGCCGTCGCCGCGCTGGACGCGGACGTGCTCGCCCTCCAGGAACTGGACCGGTTCCAGGACCGGTCGGGGCGGATCGACCAGGCGCTAGTGGCCGCCGAGGCGCTGGGGGCGCGGGACTGGCGGTACGCCTGCGCCGGGCCCGGCGTGAGCATGTACTCGGCCGGCGAGGCCGGCCACGGCGGCCCCTCGCAGGGCATCGCGCTGCTGACCCGGCGGCCGGTCCTGGACTGGCGGGTCCGGCGGCTGGCCC
This sequence comes from Streptosporangiaceae bacterium, assembly GCA_050698895.1. GTDB lineage: Bacteria > Actinomycetota > Actinomycetes > Streptosporangiales > Streptosporangiaceae > DASUBV01. The sequence goes on along the minus strand of JBOHCO010000536.1, from coordinate 11,243 downwards.
CGGCCCGGCTGCCGCTGCCGCTGCGGGTGGCAGGCCGTCCTGGCCTGGTCATGACCTCCGACCATCCCCGCGCCGCGCTGGCCGCGGTGCTCCAGGGCCCGGCTGGCCCGTTCACGGTGGCCGCCGTGCACCTGTCGTTCGTCCCGCCCTGGAATGCGGCCCAGCTCATCACGGTCCGGCGCTGGATCGCCGGCCTGCCCCGGCCGCACCTGCTGCTGGGCGACCTCAACCTGCCCGGCCCGGTGCCGGGCCTGCTGCTCGGGCCCGGCTGGCGGGACCTGGCCCGCGCCCCCACCTACCCCGCGCACCGCCCGCTGGTGCAGCTGGACCATGTGCTGGCGGCCGGGCTCGGCCCTGACGCGGTGCGCGAAACCACCCGAGCCGCCGCCACCCCGGCCATTCCCGTCTCTGACCACCGGCCGCTGGTGGTCGAGGCCGAGCTGTAGGCCGAGCTGTAGGCCCAGCTGCAGGCCGGGCCGGTTCGCCGCGGGCCTGGCCGGGCACAACGCGACGATGGGGGTGATCGCCGCACCGGACCAGGCCAGCGTCTGGGTCCGCCTGGAGACCCCGGCGGCCATGTTCGCCCCGAGCGCGGACCTGCTCAGCCCGCAGGCCCGGCTCAAGTCGGGCATCGATGACCTGCTGCTCCAGCTCCGGGCCCAGCGGCTGACCCGGATCAGGAACGTGACCGTGCTGCTGCCGGCGGCCGAGATCACCGACTCGACCGGCCAGCGGCTGGCCCAGGCCGTCCGGCGCTACTGCGAGCTGCGGCTGCGCGAGAACGAGCTGAGCCGGCGAGTGGCGCGCCGGGACGGCGTGGCCGCCTTCGGCATCGGCATCGTGCTGTTCGGCTTCGGCCTGTGGCTGTCCACGGTCTTCTCGGCCAAGGACCTGCCCACCACGGTCCAGCAGCTGCTGGGCAACGGGGTGTTCCTGGTCATCGCCTGGGTCGGGCTGTGGTACCCGCTGGACACCCTGGTGTTCACCGGGCAGCCGCTCAAGCGCGAGCAGCGCGCGCTGATCACACTGTCCCGCGCCCGCCTGGACCTGGTGCCCGACCCCACGCCCGGCGGCCCGGACTGGTTATCCGGGCCGTTACCGGCCCGGGTCGGGCCCGCCTAGCTCGTCCTCGGGTCCGGGCCGGTCCCCGCCCAGCTCGTCCTCATGCTCACCGGCGTCCGGGCCGCCCAGCTCGTCCTCGGTCCCCGGCCGGTCGCCGCCCAGCTCGTCCTCATGCTCACCGGCGTCCGGGCCGCCCAGCTCGTCCTCGGGTCCGGGCCGGTCCGGCCCTCCCAGCACATCACTCATCACGACCTCCTCACCGTCTCCCGTTCCCTGCGGTGCGGGCAGGAACACGTTGTACATCATCCGGCGTCGCCGGCCCGGCCCCGGCGGGCTGGCCAGCCGGGGCGTCACCAGCAGGACCAGGTCCCGCAGGAACTCGGCGAACTCCCCGTCGGAGAGCCACATGGCGGCCACCCGGTAGTTGGCCCCGTCGGCGATCGGGTCGGCCGGCTGGCTGGCCAGGTAGCGGTCGAAATCACCCATCAGCCCGGCGATGTAGGCCATGAACGCCTGCGCGTGCTCGTCGAAGGTCATGGCCCTGGCCTCGCCGGGCAGGATCTGCGCGGCGGCCAGCCGCAGCGTGTAGGTCCTCTCCACCGTGCCGCGCACCCGGCGCTCGGCCACCACCTGGAGGATCCCGGCCTTGGTCAGCAGCGCCACGTGCCGGTAGAGGCTGCCGGCCGGCACGTCGTCCAGCTCGGCGGCGAGCTCGCCGGTGGTCAGTGCCCGGTCGCCGAGGAACGCCTTCACGATGCGCAGCCGCACCGGGTGCAACAGGAGATCCGCGCTGGCCATGCCGACAGCCTAGCCACGTTCACAGAAGTGCTAACATTCACAAATACGAAACATGGTGGCTCAGGCTGGAGGCCGTCCATGACTGAACAGCCGGCCCAGACCGGAGCACGAAGACCCCCGCGCCCGATCGGCCGGGTCGCGTAGTGGGGCCCGCGGTTGGCCTGGCCGTGCTGGCCGTGGCCATCGTGTTCGCCGCGTTCTGCCTGGTCGACCTGGGCCGGGCCAGCCAGGTGAGGTACCTGCCCAAATGGGGCTGGGCGATCATCGTCTGCGTGTCGGTGCCCTGGGGCGGCCTGGCCTACCTGACCTTCGGCCGCTCCCGGGGCGGCCCGGCGGTGACCTGGACTCCCCCGCCCGCCCCGCCGGCCCCGGCCCGGCGCCCCGCGGCCCGGCCGGTGCTGATCGAGGCGGACCGGCTGACCAAGCGGTTCGGCCCGGTCACCGCCGTGGACCGGCTCAGCTTCACCGTCCGGCCCGGCCTGGTCACCGGGTTCCTCGGACCCAACGGCGCCGGCAAGACCACCACCATGCGGATGATCCTCGGCCTGGAGACCCCCACCGCGGGCACGGCACTGGTGGGCGGCCGCCCCTACGCCCGGATCATCCGGCCGCTGCGCGAGGTCGGCTCGCTGCTGGACGCGGGCGCGCTGCACGGCGGCCGCACCGCCCTTTCTCACCTGCTGGCCGTGGCGCGGAGCAACGGGATCGGCCGGGCCCGGGTCACCGAGGTGCTGGGGCTGGCCGGCCTGGAGTCGATCGCCGGCCGCCGCGTGCAGGGCTTCTCCCTCGGCATGAAGCAGCGGCTCGGCATCGCCGCCGCGCTGCTCGGCGACCCGCCCGTGCTGATCTTCGACGAGCCCGCCATCGGGCTGGACGCGGAGGGCATCCGCTGGATCCGCGGGCTGTTCACCGGGCTGGCCGCCGAGGGCCGCACGGTGCTGGTCTCCAGCCACCTGATGGGCGAGATGGCGCAGACCGCCGGTCACCTGATCATCATCGGCCGCGGCCGGCTGCTGGCCGACATGGCCACCCGGCAGTTCGTGGCCGCCAACGCGCACCACGACGTGCTGGTCCGGTCGCCGCGGGCGGCCGAGCTGACCGGCCTGCTGGACGCGGCCGGGGCCGCGGTGACGGCCGAGCCCGACGGCGGGCTGGCCGTGACCGGCCTGGACGCCCCGGCCATCGCCGACCTGGCCGCCTGCCGCGGCCTGCCCGTGCACGAGCTGACCCCGCGGCAGGCCTCGCTCGAGGAGGCCTACCTGGATCTCACCGGGGACAGCACCGAGTACCGCAGCCTCCCGCAAGGAGCCCCGTCGTGACCGTCACCCAGCCCGGGCTGACCGGCCGGGCCCGCGACGTGCTCGCCTCGGAGTGGATCAAGCTGCGCGCCACCCGCTCGAACGCCTGGACGCTGGCCATCGCGGCCGTGGCCACCCTCGGCGTGACGGCCATCGTGGCCCACGCCATGGCCGCGGCCCGGGTCGCGCCGCCGGCCGGCGGGCCGATCACCGCGCTGACGGCCAGCTTCCTGGGCTACGCGGAGTACGCCGTGCTGCCGGTGTCCATCCTGGGCGCGCTGGCGTTCACCACCGAGTACCGCACCGGGCTGATCCGCACCACCTTCACCTGCGTGCCGCGGCGCCGCGTGGTGCTGGCCGCCAAGGCCGCCGTCACCGGGGCGGCCGCGCTGGTCGCGGGCGAGGTGCTGGCCTTCGTCACGTTCTTCCTGACCCAGGCCATGCTGGCGGGCGCGCACCGGGGCGTGTCCCTGGCCCACCCCGGCGCGCTGCGGGCCGTGCTGGCCGCCGGGCTGCTGCTGGCCGTGGCCGCACTGACCGGGCTCGGGCTGGGCGCGATCATCCGGCACACCGCCGGCGCCATCGCGGCCACCGTCGGCGTGATCTACCTGATCGCCGCGCTGGGCCTGCTGCTGCCCGCCCCGTGGACCACCCGGATCGGCCGGTTCACGCTGCCCTTCGCCGCGTTCCAGCTGATCAGCGGGCACGCTCAGGCGGGCCTGCTGTCACCCCGCGAGTCCCTGCTGGTGGTGCTGGCCTGGCCCGCGGCCATCCTGCTCATCGCCGCCGTCCTGATCACCCGCCGCGACCCCTGACGGAGAGCCATGCCTGACGAGGAAATCCACTTCGAGTGCCCGGGCCGGAACGGTGATGGCGTCACGCTGGCCGGGACGTTCGCCGGGGTGCCCGAGCCGGTGGCGGCCGCGGTGCTCATCACCGGGTCCGGGAAGCTGAACCGGGACTCCGACGCGCGGGCCATCAAGACCGGGGTCACCCGGCAGCTGGCCGAGGGCCTGGCCGCGGCCCAGGTGTCGACGCTGCGCTACGACAAGCCGGGCACCGGGGCCAGCGGCGGCAGCTACCTGCACGCCGGGATGGCCGACAACCGGGCCGCGGCGCGGGCCGCCGCGACCTGGCTGTCCGAGCGGGCCGCGGGGCTCCCGGTGCTCGCGGTGGGCCACAGCGAGGGCACCTACTACGCGGCCCAGCTGGCCGCCGACGGGCTGGCGGCCGGCGCGGTGCTGCTCGGCGCGCCGGCCCGGTCCGGCCAGCAGATCATCGAGTGGCAGATCGAGAAGATCGCCCCGACGCTGCCCCGGCTGACCCGGCTGGTCATGCGGGCCATCCACTTCGACCTGGTGCGCAGCCAGCACCGGCGGATGGCCCGGCTCAGCGCGTCCACCAGCGACGTCGTCCGGATGACCGGCGTGCGGGTCAACGCCCGCTGGTTCCGGGACTTCCTGGCCTACGACCCGGCCCCGGTGCTGTCCCAGGTCACCGGGCCGGTGCTGGCCATCACCGGCGGGCATGATCTCCAGGTGCCGCCCGAGGACACCGGCGCCATCGGCCGCCTGGTCGGCGGGCCGTTCGAGGGTCACATCCTGGGCGACCTGAACCACCTCCTCCGGCCCGACCCGCAGCTGCGCGGCCTGCAGGGCTACCGCCGCTCGCTGCGCCAGCCGGCGAGCCCTGAGCTGATCGAGATCATGGACGCCTGGGTCAAGAGCACCCTGCCGACCGGGCCGTAAGGCTACTGCCTGCCGACGGGCAGGCTCTCGATGTGCTTGTAGCAGGCGGCGACCGGACCTGCACGGTGGGCTTCCAGCCCTTTTCCAGCCGGGCCACCGCGGAGGTGTACGGCACGAACAGGTCCGGGTAGGCGTCCGCCGACACCTGCACGCCGCCGGTCGTGCCGCTGCGCACCCCCGGCCCGTTGTTGGCGTAGAGCAGGGTGCCCCCGCGCTCTCGGCCGCCTGGGCGAACTAGGTCACGTCGTCCGCGGACGCGTTCGGCCAGTCCTGCCTGGCGTAGGTGTAGAGGTCGATGCCGGCCCCGAGCTGCGGATGACGGGAAGATGGCGAGCTGCGCGGCGGCCGAGGAGCACAGGCCCAGGACCAGGGCCCCGGTCAGGACTTTGCGAATAACGAATTACGCCCGCGCGGGCTGTTAATTTAATTCATCGACCAGATGCTAATAGTTAATGCGGGCAGCATCCGCTGTTACCGCCGCTGCCGTTAGCGTCCGGGCGGTATGCACCACGCTGGCCACGGCCTCGTCCGGGGCCAGCCCGTACAGGTCGGTGAGGATGAACAGGGCCTCGGCGCTCATCGCCACGGCCAGGTCGCGCCGGAGCGGCTCCACGGCGGCCGGGCCGACCCGGCGGACGAGCGGCGCCAGCGCCTCGTCGATCAGCCCGAACCGGTGGCCGGGCCGCCCGGCCGCCAGCGCGGGCCGGGTGATGGAGCCGGCGATCGTGGCCCGGACCGCGCTGGAGCGGGCCAGCACCCCGCGCAGCAGCACCTCGGCCGCGTAGCCGACCCGCTCGACCGGGTCGTCGCTGCCCGCGACCGGGGCCAGCGCCTGCGCCGGGCTGGGCCAGATGCTCTCGTCGGCCTCCCGCAGCAGCGACACCAGGTCCGGGAAGTAGCGGTAGGCGGTGGCCTCAGAGACCAGCGCCGCCTGAGCCACGGCCGGCATGGTGATCTCGGCGCCGCTGCGCGCCAGGTCGCGGGCGGCGGCCACGATGGCCGCCCGGGTGCGGGCCTTCTGGTTGGCCCGGCCGGGCCGGCCGGCTGGCGTGGTCATCTGCCCATGGTGGCGGCCGGGCTCTCATCAGTCAAGTTAACTCTCGTCATGAGAGTCTACTTGCATAAAGGTTCCCGGACGTCTAGGTTCGTTCGTGAGAGTTCACTCTTACGAAGGAGAACGATGATGACGACGCACACCGTGACCGTGACCGTGCCGGGCCTCGGGCCGGTGCCGGTCAGCGTGACCGAGCGCGGCGCGGGCCGCCCGTTCCTGCTGCTGCACGGCGGGGCCGGGCCGCAGTCGGTGGACGGCCTGGCCGACCGGCTGGCCGCGTCGGGCCGGGTGCTGGTGCCGGTCCACCCCGGATTCGGCGGCACGCCCCGGCCCGAGGGGCTGGACACCATGGCGAGCCTGGCCCGGGTCTACGCCGCCCTGCTGGCCGAGCTCGGCCTGGACGGCGTGACCGTGGTCGGCAACTCCATCGGGGGCTGGATCGCGGCCGAGATCGCGCTGCTGGGCGACCCGCGGGTGAGCGGCGTGGTGCTGGTCGACGCGGCCGGGCTCCGGCTGGACGACCACCCGCCGGCGGACTTCTTCTCGCTGACCATGGCTCAGGTGGCCGACCTCAGCTACTACGAGCCGGACAAGTTCCGCATCGACACAGGCCGGCTGCCCGAGGCGGCCAGGGCGGCGATGGCGGGCAACCGGGCCGCGCTGGCCACCTACGGCGGGCCGCGGATGGCCGACCCCGGGCTGCTCGGCCGGCTGGGCGCGATCAGGGTCCCGGTGCTGGTCTTCTGGGGCGAGGCCGACCGCATGATCCCGGTCGAGCACGGGCAGGCCTATGCCGCGGCCATCCCCGGCGCCCGGCTCCTGGTCATCCCGCGGGCCGGGCACCTGCCGCAACTGGAGACGCCCGGCGAGCTGGTCCAGGCCGTGCAGGAGTTCGCGGCGGCCCGGGTCGCCGGCTGAGGATGAGGAGGCACCCCGCGATGACCAACGTGTCCATCGTCGGTCCTGACGACGGCGAACTGGCTCTGTCAGGACCGATCCAGATGCGGATACTCGAGGACGGCCAGACCACCGAGCACCGTTTGGGAATGGGTGAAATCACCATCGCCCCGCACACGTCCGGGCCGCCGCAGCACCGGCACGCCCAGCACGACGAGGGCTTCTACGTGGTGTCGGGCACGGTGCGGTTCACGGTCGGCGAGACGTCCTACGACGCGCCCGCGCGCAGCCTGGTGATGGTCCCGCCGGGCGCCCCGCACACGTTCGCCAACCCCGGCGACGAGCCGGCCGTGCTGCTCAACACGTTCACCCCGGACCTGTACGTGCAGTACTTCCGCGACCTGCACGACATGATCGCCGCGGGCCAGCCGGTGACCGGCCCGGCGCTGCTGCAGGTCATGGCCCGCTACGCGACCGAGCCCGCCGGCGCGCCGTAGCCTGGGGTGGATGAGCATCGAGGAACGGGCGGCCGCGGTGGCCGGGCTGGCCCGCAGCGACCCGCACGGCCCGGGGATCACCCGGCGCCGGGACGGCGAGCGCTTCGCCTACTTCGACCCGGACGGCGCGCCGGTCACCGACCCGCAGACGCTGGCCCGGATCCGCGCGCTGGCCCTGCCGCCGGCCTGGAGCCGGGTCTGGATCTCGCCCGACCCGCTGGGCCACATCCAGGCCACCGGGCTGGACAGCCGGGGCCGGACCCAGTACCGCTACCACCAGCTGTGGCGGGAGCAGCGCGACGCGCAGAAGTTCGCCCACATGGTCCGGTTCGCGGGCGCGCTGCCCGCGCTGCGCGAGGCCACGCTGCACGACCTGCGGCACCGGAACCTGGACCGGGACCGGGTGGCCTCGGGCGCGGTCCGGCTGATCGACCTGGGGCTGTTCCGGATCGGCGGCGAGCGGTACGCGGAGCTGGACCATCACTACGGGGTGGCCACGCTGGAGAAGCGGCACATCACCGTCGGCCGGGGCGGCATCCGGTTCGACTACGTCGCCAAGGAGGGCAAGCGCCGCGCTATCACCGTCAGCGACCCGGCCGTGCTGCCCACGGTGCGGGCCCTGGCCCGGACCGACAACGGCCTCGACGCGCTGTTCGCCTGGCAGCGCGACGGGGCCTGGCACGCGCTGCGCTCGCACGACGTGAGCGAGTACATCGCGGCCCGCGCGGGCGCGCACTTCACCGCCAAGGAGTTCCGGACCTGGAACGCGACCGTGCTGATGGCCCTGCTCCTGGCCAGCTCCGAGCCCGCGAGCACGCCCCGCGGCCGCAGCCGGGTCATCGCGGCCGGCGTGCGCGGGGTGGCGCAGTGGCTGGGCGACACCCCGGCCGTGGCCCGCGCGTCCTACATCGACCCCCGGCTGATCAGCCGCTACGAGGCGGACGGCGGGCTGGCGGACATCCCGATGCGGCCCGCGGCCCTGCCCGCCGACCCGGCGGCCGAGGCGGCCGTGGCCGCGCTGCTGGCAGACTGAGGGCATGCGCTACATCATCATCGGCGCCGGGGCGATCGGCGCGACGATCGGCGCGCGGCTGTTCGAGTCCGGCCACGAGGTCGTGCTGGCCGCGCGCGGCGCGCACTACACCGCGCTGCGCGACGGCGGCCTGCGCTTCGGCACCCGGGACGGGACGGTGGCGCTGCCGGTGCCGGCCGTGGCTGGGCCCGGCGAGCTGGCCCTGCGCCGCGATGACGTGCTGATCCTGACGGTCAAGACCCAGGACTCGGCGGCCGCGCTGGACGCCTGGGCCGGGCAGGCGGCGGGCGGCGGCGAGGTGGCGGCGCAGGCCCTGCCGGTGTTCTGCGCCCAGAACGGCGTGGCCAGCGAGCGGATCGCGCTGCGCCGGTTCCGCCGCGTCTACGGGGTCAGCGTCTGGCTCCCGGCCGTGCACCTGGAGCCGGGCGCGGTCACGGCCGAGGGCACCCCGATGACCGGGCTGCTGCCGGTCGGCCGGTACCCGGCCGGGGCCGACGACACCGCGGGCCAGGTCGCCGCCGACCTGGCCGCCAGCCGGTTCCTCAGCCCGGTCAGCCCGGACATCATGCGGCTCAAGTACGGCAAGCTGCTGACCAACCTGGCCAACGCGGCGCAGGCGGTGTTCGGCACCGGGGGCGGCCCGGACGACGTCGCCGCGCGGCTGCGGCGGCGGGCGTGGGCCGAGGGCAGCGCCGTGCTGGCCGCGGCAGGCATCGACTGCGCCGGCCCGGAGGAGCTGGCCGCGCTGCGCGGTGACCAGACCGAGGTGGCGCCGGCCCGGCCGGCGACCGGCACCGGCGGGTCGTCCTGGCAGAGCCTGCGGCGCGGCACCGGATCGATCGAGGCCGACTACCTGAACGGCGAGATCGTCCTGCTCGGCCGGCTGCACGGCGTGCCGACCCCGGTGAACGAGCTGCTTCAGCGGCTGGCCAACCAGTTCGCCAGGGACCGCCGAGCGCCGGGCAGCATCACCGACCGCGAGGTGGCCGCCCTGCCGGCCGAGTGACCCGGCCCGGCGCTGGCCGCCCGGCCCGGCGCGAGCGGCCGGGCCCGTCGCTAGCGGCCGGGGCCGTCGCTCTCCGGGATCGGCGCGGGCTCCAGCTTGAACGCCGGGTTCTCGATCAGGCCGACCCGGTTGCCGTCCGGGGTCCGGAACGTGCCGAGCTTGATACCGTCCCCGACGTCCTGGACCGCCTCGTCCACCACGGCGCCCGCGGCGAGCAGCCGCTCGGAGGCGGCGGCGATGTCGCGCACGCCCCAGTAGGCGCGGCCGCCGGCCGCGGGGTCACCGCCGGGGGTCAGGCCCAGCTCGTAGCCGCCCGCGGTGAACCCGACATAGAACGGCTCGTCGAAGTAGGGCCCCACGCCCAGCACGGTGGTCCACCAGGCCTTGGCCGCGGCCAGGTCGGGGGCGGAATACACGACGGTGCGAAGTCCGAGAAACATGGTCGTCCTCTCTTCGTGACTGATTCTGCGCTGATTGATCGCACTACCCGGTATCGAGTCAACCGCCCGCCAGCTATCCGCGTCTTGAACGAAACGGACAGAGGCCGGGACGCCGCGTCCGTACCATGTCCGCCGGGGGCGGGCCGACCAGAAGAGCGCGGGTGAGCGGTGAGCGACGAGCCACGCGACGGGTGGGCGGAGTTCGCGGCGGGCTCGGTGGTGGCCGGCTACTGGCTGGACGAACGGCTCGGCCAGGGGGCGCTCTCGGCGGTGTACAGCGCCTACTCCTCCCGGCTGGACGGGCGGGTCGCGCTGCGGATCCTGGCCCCGTGGCTGGCCAGGGACGACCGGTTCCGGCCCCGCTACGCTCAGGAGTGGCGGTCGGTGGCGGCCGTCGGCGACCCGCACGTCATTCCGGTACTGGAGGTCAGCGAGGACCGTGCGGCGCTGCTCGTCGCCATGCGGCTGACCGAGGGCGGAGACGTCCGCTCGCTGCTGGAGCGCGAGGGTCCGCTGCCGCCGGCCCGGGCGGCGGAGATCATCTCTCAGGCGGCCGCGGCCCTGGACGCCGTGCACGCCGGCGGCCTGGTGCACCGCGACCTCCGGCCCGCCAGCCTGCTGCTGGACGCGCGGACGGACGGTGACCAGCCGGACTTCGTCTACCTGTCAGGGTTCGGGCTGAGCACCGAGGCGCTGACCGACGCGGGCCTGCCGCGCCTCGGACCGGGCACGCTGGACTACGCCGCGCCCGAGCAGCTGGCCGGCCGGCCGGCGGACAGCCGGGCCGACCAGTACGCGCTGGCCGCCGTGGCCTTCGAGCTGCTCACCGGGGCACCGCCGGTCCGCCGCGAGCCCGCCGCCCCGGCGGTCTACGCCCCGGCGGTCTACGCCCCGGCGGTCTACGCCCCGGTCTCCGCGCCGCCTCCGCTGCTGAGCTCGCGCCAGGAGGGGCTGCCCGCCGAGGTCGACGAGGTGATGAGCCGGGCGCTGGCCTTCTCCCCCGCCTACCGGCACCCGTCCTGCGGGGAGTTCGCCGCCGAGCTGCGCCGGGCGCTCGGCCTGGCCCCGGCCGGGCCGGGCGCGCTCACCCAGGCGTCGGGCCGGTCCCCGATCCGGTTCCCGGCCGGGGTCTGGCGGTCGGCAGCCAGCCTGGCCGCGGGCCTGGGGGCGGGCGCGGCGGGCGCGGTCGGCGCGGCCGCGGGGGGATGGCGGGTGAGCCCGCCTGGTGCCGGGGCCCGGCGTGGCGGCGCGGACCGCGAGGCGGGGCTGGGGGCGGGGATCGAGGCTGATGGCGGCGCGGGGCAGGAGGCGCGGCAGGAGGAGTACTCAGAGCCGCCCGCGGCCTGGCCGTACGGGCCGCGGGCCGAGCCTGCACCGCGGGCCGCGCGGCACGCCAGGGCCGGGGCGGCC
>JBOHCO010000535.1:0-3313 GCA_050698895.1 Streptosporangiaceae bacterium | reverse complement strand
GCCTGGCGGGCCGCCGGGGCCGCGGCCCGGTGATCGCCCGCCGGGGGCCGCGGCTGCTGCCGCTGGCGCTCGTCCTGCTGATCGCGGCGGTGGCGATCCCCGGCGCCGGGTTCGTGCTGTTCGCGTTCCTCAAGATCGTGCTGCTGCTCTGGCTGGTGGCCTGCCTGGCCGGGATGTTCGCGGCGGCCCGGTTCGCGCGCCGGGCGCGGCGGCAGTGGCACGATGGCGACGGCCCGTACTGGCACCACCACCGCTGGCACGTCTAGCGGGCCCGGCGCGCCCCGCCGATCACGTCGCGGCCCCGGCCCTCGCGTTGTCCGGCAGCAGGGCCAGGAGCTGCTGCGCGTGGCCGGGCAGCTCCACGTCCGCCAGGCCGGTGAGGATCTCCCGCAGCGGCAACGGCTGATCGAGCAGCAGGGTGTCGTGGGACAGCAGCCGGGTGGGCACCATCGCGCCTAGCTCGGCTTCGCTCAGCGCCGGCCCGGCGAGCGCGCACAGGGCATCGGCCTGGCCGCGGATGCGGTCCCGGAGCCCGGCGTTGCCGCCGGCCAGCGCGATGACGCGGTCGATGGTCCAGGTGTCGAGCGCGACCCGGTTGTCGTAGGTGGTGTTGGCGCCCGCGGTGACGGCGGACACGGCGGCGATGGTGCCGGCGCCGATGAGGGCGACGTGGGCCAGGATCTGGTCGGCCTTCCACTCGCCGGGCGGCGCAGGCAGGCCAGGTCCGCCGGTGTCGGCCACGGTGGCGGCGGCGTCCAGGAGATCGCCGTAGGCGTCCCGCAGCGGCGTGGTGTCCAGCAAGGTGTGCTCCTTCAGTCGCGGTGGACGGCGATGGCGGCGGTCATCTCAGCCATGCGCTGCGCCCATCTCCCAAGGGGCCTGCGGGAGTACCTCGCCGGTCTCCAGCAGCGACTTGAGGTTGGCCAGCACGGCCGGCCAGCCGCGCGAGATGCCGCCGAGCATCTCCTGGTTGGGCAGGTTCTCGTGGGTCACGGTGAGGCGGACGATGTCCTGGTGCGGCTCGATGAGGAAAGTGACCACCGAGGGCTCCCTGACCTCGTCGGGGGAGTCGTCGAAGGTGATGACCAGCTCCGATGGCGGCTCGGTCTTGACCACCTTGCCGACGACGTCGACGATGCCCGAGCCGTCGGCCCGCCGGTGCTCCCAGGTCGAGCCCGGCTGCCAGTCCGAGACGTTGGCGTGGCCCCAGTAGCGGGCGGTCAGGTCGGCATCGGTCAGGGCCTGCCACACCTGCTCGGCGCTGGCCCGGATGTAGGTGACGTAGACGTAGCCCGGCACGGTCGTGGTCGCTTCGGTCATGGCGTACTCCTCTGCCTGATTCTTGATGGCGCTCATAGCTTCAAGGCGCGGCCGGTCGAACCCCGAGATCCAGCGCTCCTCGATCTCGTGGATCGGGACCGGGTTGAGGTAGTGCAGCCGCTCCCGGCCGCGCCGCACGACGGTCACGAGGCTGGCCCGCTGCAGGATGTCGAGATGCTGGGTCGCCGACTGGCGCGCCATGCCCAGGCGGGCGCACAGCTCGCCCAGGGTCTGGCCGTTGTGCTCGCGCAGCCGGTCGAGCAGGAGGCGCCGGGTCGGGTCGGCCAGCGCCTTGAAGACCGAGTCCATCGCTCCAGCTTCGAGGTTCACGACTTCATTATGCAGGTAATCACCTGCATAATGTCAAGGCGGGTCAGGCCGGGCCACCTTTGTTATATATGACTTGCGGTAACTGTTACTTCTGGTAACATCAAGCCATGGACGAGCAGGGGTACGCCGGGCCGGCCACACTCGCGATCGGGGACGACCGCTACGAGGTCCTGGTGGAGCTGCGGGGCGTGTTCCAGCCCATCGACGGCCGTTTTCACTGGTACGGGCGGATCGCCGCGCATGACGGCCTGGCCGCCGTGCTGGGCCCGGGCAAGGCGGCCGGGACGCTGACCACGCCCGAGGGCCAGGCCGCCTGCGAGGTGTCTGACCCCGACCCGTGGCGGCGCTACCGGGTCAGCGGCCGGTCCACGCCGCCCTTCGCGGTCGTCACCGACCTCCCGCCCGAGGAGGACGAGCAGGACGAGGACGACGCGCAGGACCAGGACGAAGCGCAGGATCAGGACACGGCGACCGGCCAGGCCGCCGCGAGCGACCCGGGCCACGTACGGGTCGCGATCATCGGCACCGGGTTCGGCGGGCTGGGCGCGGCCATCGCGCTGCTGCGCTCGGGCCGCCGAGACTTCGTCATCCTGGAGCGGGCCGGCTCGGTCGGCGGCACCTGGCGGGACAACACCTATCCGGGCTGCGCCTGCGACGTGCCCTCGCACCTGTACTCGTTCTCGTTCGCGCCCAACCCGGCCTGGTCGCGCAGCTTCTCGCCGCAGCCGGAGATCCGCCGCTACCTGGAGGACGTCACCGACCGCTACGGGCTGCGCCGCCACATCCGGTTCGGCGCCGAGGTCGCCGAGGCCCGCTGGGACACTAGCGCGGCGCGCTGGCGGCTGTCCACCAGCCGGGGCAAGCTGAGCGCGGACGTGCTGGTCTCGGCGGCCGGGCCGCTGTCGGCGCCGGCGCTGCCCGACGTCTCGGGCCTGGACACCTTCCCCGGCGAGGTCTTCCACTCGGCGCGCTGGAACCACGACTACGACCTGGCGGGCCAGCGGGTCGCGGTGGTCGGCACGGGGGCGTCGGCCATCCAGATCGTGCCCGCGATCCAGCCCGCGGTCAGCCAGCTGACGCTGTTCCAGCGCACCCCGGCCTGGATCATGCCGCGCCGGGACCACCGGATCAGCGGGCCGGAGCACTGGCTGTACCGGCACGTCCCGGTGACCCAGCGGCTGGCCAGGACGGCTCTGCACGTGAGCCGGGAGGCGCTGGTCGGCGCGTTCACCCGGCGGCCGGCCCGGATGCGGGCCGGCCAGCGGGTGGCGCTGGCCCACCTGGCCCGGTCGGTGCCGGACCCGGACCTGCGCCGGGCGCTGACCCCGGACTACGTGATGGGCTGCAAGCGCATCCTGCTCTCCGGCGACTTCTATCCCGCGCTGGCCCGCCCCAACGTCCGGCTGGTCACCTCCGGCCTGGCCAAGGTGGAGGGCAGCACGCTCATCGCCCAGGACGGCACCGAGGCGGAGGCCGACGTGCTGATCCTGGCCACCGGCTTCCCCGCCATCGACATGCCGCTGCCCGCCCGCATCGACGGCCGCGACGGCGCCACCCTGGCCCGGGCCTGGGGCGACGACATGCGAGCCCTGCGCGGCACCAGCGTGGCCGGGTTCCCGAACCTGTGCCTGATCATCGGCCCGAACACCGGCCTCGGCCACAA
>JBOHCO010000534.1:0-8277 GCA_050698895.1 Streptosporangiaceae bacterium | reverse complement strand
TGGCCGGGACGTGCGGCAGCTCGGCCGGCACCAGAGTCTGGATCTCTTCAGGTGTCATGCAGGTCAGTACTCCTCGATCGCCTGGGTCAGCGCCGCAGCCGCACCGACCAGGTACGGCACCACAGCGCCCACAATCCGCACGTTATCGCGCAGATTGCCAGGTGCACCGGGCACCGCACGGCACGGCACACTGGTGCGAACCCTCTCCATGGGCGGTGTGCGTCTGGCGGGGATTAGCCAGCGCGGGTTCCTCAGTCCTGCCAGTCGTGCGCTCGACTGCCTGGCCGAGTTCGTCCAGCACGATTGCCAGACGCAGAGGTAGCGGCGCCTCCGCGGCGGGCGGCGGTGAGGTCCGGAACGCGGGCCGTGCCCCGCTATTTGTCTGTCTTTCGGGTTAACAGTGCGTGAACTGGGCAAGGTGAGCGCATGATGGTCACTAGCAGACCCAGCGCTGGGAGGAGCCGGATGTGACGGTGGGCGACCATTTTGAGCGGGTGGCCGCCGTCTACGAGTCGCTGCGCACCACCGATGAGGCGCCGGTGCGCAGGATCAGCCAGTTCCTGCCTGACCGTCCCGTCACCGGCCTCGATGTCGGCTGCGGGACGGGACGGTACTCGCGTTTGCTTCGCGGGCTGCTGCCGGGCGGCTCGGTGCTGGTCGCGAGCGACGTCTCGGCGGCCATGCTGGCAGAGCTCAAGGCCGGCAGCCACGGCCGCGCGGCTGGGGTTGTGCCGCTGCGATCAACCGCCGAAGAGCTGCCGCTGCGGACCGCAAGCCTCGACCTGGTCACCGCATTCAACTGCGTTCACCACTTCGACCTCGGCCGCTTCCTGGCCGCCGCCGCCAGGGTGCTGCGGCCCGGCGGCCAGCTGTTCATCTACACCCGCACCCCGGGGCAGAACGCCCGAACGATCTGGGGCCGCTACTTCCCGGGATTCACCGAGCACGAGCAGCGCCTGCACAGCGAGGCCGGGTTCCGGGACGCCGTCAGGCGAGCCGGCGGGCTCAAGGTGATATCAACACAGACGTTCAAGCATCCGCGCTCGAGCACGGTCGAGCGGCTCAGGGCCCAGGCCGAGGGGCGCCACTACTCGACGTTCTCCCTCTACACACCGGAGGAGTTGCGCACGTCCCTCGCCACATTCCTGGCCCGCCTGCCCGGCCCCGAGGCCTCCTGGGTTGACGAGCACCTCCTGGTCGTCGTCGGCGGGAGCCGCCGCAACCAGGTGAAGCCTGACGATCCGAGCGGCCTGGCTAGCCGGGCGATCAGCAATCCGGCCCTCCAGGTCGGCGCGAGGCGCGCCGGTTAGCCTCCTAGGAGTCGCCGGTGAGCCGAGGTGACGCAGTTGCGGCGTGAAAATTTCGGGCTGCTGACCCGCCGTCCCCCCGGAGCCCGGCTGCGCCGGGCGCTGCCGCACTCATTCGCGCCAGGCGTTGCCCGCCGATGTTCGCGCGGGCGGCGGTCTAGCAAGCTGTGGCCGCGGTCGTTCGGCCGTCGACGACCGCGCGATCGTCATCGACCTACCGATGGTCCATGCGATCGCGCTCCGTCATGCGCACCGATCGGCCAGTGCGACACTGCCCGCCCTGTGCCGTGCCAGGACGCGCGCGTGGGCCTGGCCTGCTGCTTTACGCTCGACGCTCATGTTCATCCGCCTTGTCTGCCTGCTGATGGTCCGGGTGTTCGGCTGGCTGGCGCTCCTGGCGCGGGGTGATGCTGCCAAGGACGCAGCGGCTGCCACGACCCGCCCTCGCCCGCGGCCGCCAGGTTGCCAGCAGATCGCCAGGGCCCCGGCCATGCCGGTGATGGAACTCGAAGAACGCCGACACCGCCGACAGCTTGCGGTTCACCGTCGCAGCTGTGCAGTACCCGCCGGCCCCGGCAGGGCGGCCACCTTCTCCTGCCGGGCAGCCGGCGCCAGGCGCAGCCACGCCACGAACCGGCCCACGTCCTCCAGGCGCACCACATCCCAGCCGAGCCCGGCCTGCCCGAGGAACTCGAAGAAATCACGCAGGTCATGCGCGTAAGCCTTCACCGTGTTCGGCGACCGCTCGACCGAGTGCAGATACGCCAGGAACGACTCAGCCGGCTCGACGCACCCCGACCTCAGATAGCCAGCTCCATCGCCAGCTCCGCGTTCTCCTTGCGCAGCCGCGCCAGCTCGGCGCGCTCATCCTCGCCCAGCGGGCCGTCGCCCTCACCGCGGCGCCGCCGGTCCTGCTCCACCCAGTTGCCCAGCGTCCCCGAATTGATCCCCAGATCCCGGGCCACCTGCACGATCGGCTTACCGGTCTCCCGCACCAGCCGCACCGCGCCCTCCCGGAAATCCGGGTCGAACCTCCTGCGTGTCTCTCCCATCGCCAACCCCCTTAAGGCGATGTGTCCACGCTACGAGGGGAAGCCCAAGCTGACCTGGATGTAAAGGCCGCCTTCGGCCGGGCGCGTGCGTCGATGGCGGCGGGCGCATCGCCGCGAGTCTGTCGCTGGCCGGTTGTTGCCGTGATCGTTATGCTGTCGGTCCCGGGCCGACGAGACTGTCGACTTCGGCGGCGATGTCGGCGGCCTCAGCTGCGCCGATCCGCTGGAGGATGTCCCGCGCATGCCGCAGGCCCTCGGCCGCGTCGGCGGTGCGGCCGCCGGCCAGGGTGCAGCGGCCGAGCCCGGCCAGCGCATGAGCTTCATCCCAGGGGCTGGTGATCTCGCGGGCCAGGTCCAGGGCCTGCCGGTGGTACTCCGTGGCCTGGCCGGGGTCACCGCGGATCCGGTGCAGCGCCCCGGTCTCGTTCAGCGCCTCGGCCTCGCCGCCCCTGTCGCCGATGTCGCGGAAGATGCCCAGCGCCTCCTCCAGCGCCTCGGCCGCGCCGCGATGATCTCCGGTCATCCGCCGCACGGCCCCCAGGTAGGTGAGGGCGCTTGCCTGGCCGCGCCGGTTGCCGGTGTCGCGGTAGATGCCCAGCGCCTCCTCCAGCGCCTCGGCCGCGCCGCGGTAATCTCCAGTCATCTGCCGCACGGTCCCGAGGGTGCCGAGGGCGTTAGCCTGGCCGCGCGGGTTACCGGAGTCGCGGCAGATGCCCAGCGCCTCCTCCAGCGCCTCGGCCGCGCCGCGGTAATCCCCGGTCATCCGCCGCACGTCCCCCAGGGTGGTGAGGGCGTTGGCCAGGCCGTGCGGGTTGCCGGCGTCGCGGTATACGCCCAGCGCATCTCCGAGTGCCTGGGCCGCGCCGCGGTAATCCCCGGTCATCAGCCGCACGTCCCCCAGGTTGTTGAGGGCGTTGGCCTGGCCGCGCCGGTTGCCGGCGTCGCGGTAGATGCCCAGCGCCTCCTCCAGCGCCTCGGCCGCGCCGCGGTAATCCCCGGTCAACTGCCGCACGTCCCCCAGGTCCGTGAGGGCGTTAGCCTCGCCCAGACGGTCGCCGAGGTGCCGGGCGGCCGTTGCGGCGGCGGTGTGGCGGGTGATGGCACTGGTCCAGGGACCATCGCGGCGCAGCAGGGATGCCGTGGCGGCGGTGAGCGCGACGACCCGGGAGTGCTGCCCGGCTGCAGTGCCGTGATCCAGGCACGCGAGCAGGCTGGCGCGCTCGGTGCGTACCCAGGCCAGCGCCTGGGTGCTGTCGGCCAGGGCGGGGACCGCTGCCGGGGGCGCATGCGGCGAGAGGGGAGGGCTGGTGCGGGCCTGGCGGGCGAGGAGCGTCTCGGCGCGGCTGGCAGTGTGCTGGTAGTAGTCCAGCAGCCGTTCCAGTGCCTGCTCCCGGCTGTCGGCCGGGTCGGTGGCGGCGAGGTCCCGGACGTAGCGCCGGATCAGGTCGTGCATGCCGTACCGGCGGTGACTGGCCTCGGTCAGCAGGCCCTCGCCGTACAGGGCGTCCAGTTGCCCGGCGGCTTCCTCCAGGCTGGTGCCGGCGAGGGCGGCGGCGGCGTAGCCGTCAATGGTACTGCCCGGGTGCAGGCCAAGGCGGCGGAAGAACGCCTGCAAACCCGGAGCCAGGTGCCAGTAGGACACAGCGAACGCGGCGGCGACGCTGTCGCTCTCCGCGGCCAGGGTGAGCATCCGGGCCCGGGTCTCGGCGACCAGGTCCGCCAGCGTCCAGGACGGGTGCCGGGCATAGACACGGGCCAGCAGCGAGACCGCGAGCGGCAGGAACCCGGCCAGCTCAGCCAGCTCCGCGACGGTATCGGCGGGGCCGCTGGCGGCACGGGGGGCCAGCCGCTTGAACATCTCCCGTGCCTCCTGCGCGGGCAGGACTTCCAGCACGACCGGGACGGCTGGCCCGGGCAGGTCGGCGAGGTGGCGGCGGCTCGTGACCAGCACCAGGCAGCCGTCGCTGCCAGGGAGCAGGGGAGTGACCTGGGCGGTGCTGGAGGCGTTGTCCAGCACGAGCAGAGCCCGCTGCCCGGCCATCCGGTCCCGCCACACCGCTGTCCGGCCGTCCAGGTCCGCGGGCAGGCAGCGGGCGTCCAGGCCGGTGGCGGTCAGCAGCCCGGCCAGGGCCGCCTCGGGGGTGACCGGCTCCTGGCCGGGGGTGTGGGCGTGCAGGCTGATGAACAGCTGCCGGTCGGGGAACCGGTCAGTGAGCAGGCGGGCGGCGTGCACGGCCAGCGCGGTCTTGCCCACTCCGGGCATCCCGCCGATCGCCTGGATCGCGACCACCCCGCCGGCCCCCGCGGCATCGGTACCTGCGGCGGCAATGCGGTCCAGCTCGGCCTGGCGGCCAGTGAACGCCGCCGTGTCCGGCGGCAGCGAGTACCGCACTCCCGGCGCAGGCGGCGGCCCGGCATGCCGGGGCCCGCCTAGCCTGCTTGTTACTGCCGTGCTGTCGCCGCAGCCCGGCGGGATGTCCTGGCGCAGGACCCGCTGGTACGCGGCGGTGATCTCCGCGCCGGGGCGAACCCCTAGTTCTTCACTAAGCCGCCGCCGCACGTCCTCGAAGACTTCGATGGCGGCGGCCTGCTGCCCGGTCCCGGCCAGGGCCACCATCAGCCGCGCGTGCGCTCGCTCCTCCAGCGGCTGATCCCGCGCCAGCCCCTCCAGCAGCGGGAGCACCCGCTGATGCCAGCCCAGCCCGCACGCCGCATCCGCGTAGCCGAGCACCGCATCCGCCCGCTGCCGAGTCAGGCCCGTCACCGCCGGATGCCCGCGCAGGACCTCCGCATCCGCGGCCGGCTCCCCCCGCCACAGCTCTAACGCCTGCGCATACAGCACACACGCCGCCGCCGCATCTCCCGACGCCGCTGCGCTCCCGGCCCGCCCGGCCAGGTCCGTGAACGCCGCCGCGTCCAGCTCACCGGCACTGACGCGAAGCCGGTACCCCGCCGCCCCCTGCTCCAGCAGCCCGCCGCTGCCTCCCGGATCCAGGACCCGGCGCAGCCTGCTGACATATGCCTGCGCCAGCTCCGCCGAAGTGCCCGGCAGTTGTTCTCCCCACAGCGCCTCGATGACCGCCTCGCGGCGCACCAGCTCGCCCGGCTGCAGCGCCAGCAGCCCGAGCACGGCGGCCTGCCGCGGCGGCCCCAGTCCCACGGACAGCCCGTCCCGCCACGCGGCCAGCGGCCCCAGCACCGCGAGCCACAGCCCGCGACCATGCCCCGCAGGCGCCCCGCGGGATGCCAGGCGGGCCGCGTCCCTGGCGGCTGCCAGCTCAGCCGACTGCCGCTCGTCCAGACCCAGCGCGCGGGCCAGCCCGGCCAGCGACCCCGCCCGAGGCCGGCGGCTGCGGCCCTGTTCCAGATCCCGCACCGCCGCCACGCTCAGCCCGGACCGGTTAGCCAGCTGCCGCTGCGTCATCCCCGCCGCCCGCCGGCGCTCCCGCACCAAAGCACCCAGCCACGCGCCCGCCGCGCCCTGCTTGCCGTCGATGGCAGCCATCCCTTCCCAGTTCCAGGCACGCCCGCCGGACCTCAGCCCGGAGGACCGCGCCCACCTGCGCCGCTCGCCCCAGTGTCAGGCCCGTTTCACGACAAAGCAGTACTACGGGCCTGAATTCAGCCCGCCTCTCTCCCGGCCCGCGCGGCAAGCAGGCGTTACGCGCAGCGACGGCCGCAGGGTACGGGAATTTCCCGGCAGCCGCCCGCCAGCCCGCCGCACGCCACCCGTTACAGACTGAAACCACGCGCCCACCCCCGGCCCCCGTCGGCGCAAGATCGCCCCTGATGGCGCCTTCGGACCCAGAACAGAAGGGAGGAGGTGAAGATGGATAAGACCGCCGCCCTCGCGGAAGCAACCGCACCCGAGGACACGCATACATATGAGGTCAATCCTGATAAAGGGATCAGCCTGCGGCCCAGCCCCCTGAACCACATCGCGGCCCCTTTTATAGCTGCGCGCCCGGCCCCACGTGACCGGCATGTGACCGCTACGTGACCCCCCTCAGCACGATAGCCGCAAAGTCCCACAGGAAGGCACAGGACAATCAAAACCCTGACTGGCGACCGCTATCACGGGGGTTTCACGCCCCGCGTCCGCCGTCACGAGAGAGCCGATGCGGGAAAGCCCGCGAACAAGCTAAGGCAGGCCCGAATGAAACTCACCAGTCTCATCTCCGGAAAAATTCTTTGAGGTCTAACGATCATTAATGGTGGAGGTTACCTACCGGGCCGACGATTGTGCGGTATGCCGGGATCATGAGGTATCCCGATGGCGGCGGGCTGGATGCCAGGGAGCGGGTCCGCCGCGGGCAGGTGCGGTTAGCAGCGGCGGAGATGCTCGAAGCCGGGCCAGTGACCGGGAGGTGGCCACACGCGCGGGCGATACAGGCCAGGCAGGCGTCGGTGAGACCGAAACTGGACCACGCGTGACCCTCGTGCAGTCCGACGAGATCGGCAGCGGGACCGGCCAGGACACGATTCACGCCGTCCCAGTCAGCGCGCTCATGGGAGGCCTCTCACCGCGTCTGCTCGGCGAGGACGCGCTGCACATCCAGATCCTGGCCCAGATGGAGACGCCGCTGCCGCCGATTCTCGTCCAGCGCAGCACCATGCGGGTGATCGACGGGATGCACCGGCTGCGAGCGGCCCGGCTAGGTGGTCGCATGGTCATCGACGTGCAGTTCTTTGATGGCGGGGATGCCGAGGCGCTTCTGGCTGCGGTGAAAGCTAACGCCGATCACGGCCTGCCACTGACCCTGGCTGACCGCCTGGCGGCGGGCGAGCGGATCGTGGCGCTGCGACCGTGGCAGTCCGACCGGTGGATCGCGGAGGTGACGGGCCTGGCCCCGGCTACGGTCGGCGCGATACGGCGCCGGTCGCTCGGCGGCAATGACGCGGCTGCGACCCGGGTCGGCCGGGATGGACGCGAGCGCCCGGTCGACATCGCCGCGCGGCGGCGGGCGGCGGCCGACGCGATCAGGCAGCATCCCGACGCGTCGCTCCGGGTGATCGCCCGGATGACCGGCCTATCTCCCGGAACGGTTCGTGACGTGCGCCAGCGGGTGCTCCGTGGCGATGACCCGCTCCTGCCGGTTAACCTGCGGCGGGAGGCCGGGCCAACGCGGCGGGCTGCGCCTCACCGGGCGGCGGCCGGTCAGCGCGAAGGCCGGCTCGCCGGGAGAGACATCGGCACGCTCCTGCGCAACCTCCGCAGGGATCCGTCCCTGCGTCTCACCGAACGCGGGCGCGGGCTGCTGGAGTTCCTTACGGCCCGGACCGCGGGGCCAGCCGGCCTGGAGGATCTCGTCAGCGGCGTGCCCGATCACTGCCTGCACGCCGTCGCGCGCCTGGCCCGTCAGTGCGCGGCCGAATGGCAGGAAGCCGCACGCCTGCTCGAAGAGCACCTCGGCCATATGTGACTGCCGGATTCTTTTGGCATGAATAACGGAGCTGCTTTCGGCGTGCCATTTTCCGCCGCTCTCGACTCATGTTTCATGTGCATTTTCGGTTCAGCTGTTCAGGTGTTCATTGTGGCTGTTTGAACAGTTCTTGCCTGAATAGCGCGGCGGCTTATAGCGTCCGTCGCGTATCAGAACCCGGCCCGGAAAGCGGGCCGGGTTTTTTCGCGGCGGATCGGAGATGGCGGGAATGAAATGGTGGAGGCGGGCGCTGGCAACAGCGGCAGTCGCAGCGGCGGCCGGTGCCGGGATAGTTCCGGGAGCGGCATCCGGGGCGGCGCAGGCCGCGACGGATCCGGGGCAGTTCCACGTGTTCTCGGTCAGCCCGGGCGGAGGCCTGTTCCAGGACACCTGGAACGGGTCGTGGACCGGCTGGCAGGACCTGGGCAACGACGGCGTCGCCCTGACCGGCACGCCCGCGGTGGCCTACGACGCGGGTGACGGGAGCTATCACGC
>JBOHCO010000533.1:0-1224 GCA_050698895.1 Streptosporangiaceae bacterium | reverse complement strand
GCCGCGCTGGCCGCCGCCGGGCTGCTCACGGCCGGGGCGCTGAGCACCCGGTGGGGCGTGTTCAAGGCCGGCCCGGCCTCCGCCGCCGACCCCAAGTACGTCATCGCCAGCCAGCGCCCGACCAGGTCTCAGAGCTGACGTCCGCCCCGGACGGCGCCAGCCGGTGCAGGCGGCCGCGGGCAGTCCAGCCGTTGATGACCCCGACGGCGTGCGGCGAGCCGCTGATGAGGATGAGGTACTGACCTGGCGAGCCCGGCGCGAGGGAGCTCACGCCGTCCATGGCCCCGTTCGCACGCGGTAAAGGACGCGGACCGCCTGGCCGGTCTGAGCGCTGACCTGAGCGACGGTGACCTCCCTGGACGGGTGGCCGCTCCAGGCGATCAGGTCCGACACGGTGGCGGCGGTCAGCAGGGCGCCGTCCGGGCTGATCACCACCCGCTCGATGTCGCCGGCCGGGACGCGCAGCAGCAGCCGCCCGCTGCTGAGGCGGCCCCCCCGCCCGGCCGGGGCCAGCGAGCGCACCTCCTCGCAGTAGCCCAGCGGCCCGACGTCGGGGCAGGACGCACGGGCGCTGGCGGGAGGCTGCCGGCAGGTCCACGCCGCCAGGTAGGCCAGCTGTTGCCCGTCCGCCGTCCACGACCGCTGACCGATGCGCAGGGTGCGCTGGTCCTGCCCGCGTGGCGCCAGGCCACCCCGCCAGGTGGCGCGCGCTCCCGTCCGCGGGTCGAGGACGATGATCTCGGCCGGGTGGTCACCGCGGCGGACCCCGGACGGCTCGATGCCCAGGGCCAGCCGTGACCCGTGGCGTGTCGCGGCCATGCTGCCCGCCACCAGGCGGCCCAGGTTCCCGCCCGGCACCGGGGCCAGGCCGGTCACCCGGCCGTCCGCGGTGACGCGGAAGCGGTAGATCCGCGCCTGGGTCCCGGCCGCGCCGCCCAGCCGGGCGCACTCGGTGAAGAAGACCCCGTGGCCGGCCGCGGCGATGGCCAGGAAGCGGCCGCGGGCGGGCCGGGGGTCGGGCACGACGGCGGTCACCCGGCCGGCGGCCGTCGCCCGCACGTACAGCTGCAGCCCCTGGAAGCTGGTCTCGACGTAATAGCGGGGCGGCGCGGCGGTTCCGGCCGGCGGCGTGCCGTGCAGCCCGGCCGAGACGGCCACCACGGCGGTCGCGAACAGGGCCACGGCGGCGGCGGACGCCACGGCGGCCAGCCAGCGGTGCCGGGG
>JBOHCO010000532.1:0-2159 GCA_050698895.1 Streptosporangiaceae bacterium | reverse complement strand
CCGTGCGCATGATCTCGGTCTTCCCGCCGGGGAAGTGCGCGTAGAGCACCGGCTGGGTGTAGCCGATCGCGTCGGCCAGGCGCCTCGAGGTGACCGCGGCCCAGCCGTCGGCCTCCGCCGCGGCCCGCGCGGCGTCGAGGATCTGCTGCCTGCGCTCGGCCGCGCGCCGGGCGCGGGCAGTCGTGTCGGTCATGGCTCCTCCTGTTGCGCGCCGCCTCTCGGCTTGCGCGCCGCCTCTCGGCGAGTTAGGTTAGCAATGCTAGAAATTCTAGCATTGTTAACCTCAAGGAGAGGCATGCTCACCACACTCGCCGTCATCACCGCGACGGTGGTCGGCACCATGGTCGGCGTCGAGTTCGCCGTCGCGGTCTTCGTCGACCCGATCATGCTGCGGCTGCCCGCTGGAGCCGCCATAGAGGCCCGCGCCGACGGCGGTCGCGTCCTGGGCCGCGTCATGCCGTTCTGGTACATCGCGTCGCTGATCCTCACCACCGGACTGGCCGTCGCTGTCCGGGGCGCGCCCGCGACCAGCGCCGCCGCGGTGGGGGCCGGGCTGCTCGCCGTGAGCGTAGTCCTGTCGATCACCCTGCTCGTGCCGATCAACAACCGCTCCGCCACCTGGACCGCCGACCACCACCCCGCCGACTGGCGCGAGCAGTCTCAGCGCTGGGACCGCCTGCACTACGCCCGCGTGGCCATCATCATCGCCGGGTTCGTGCTCACCCTCGTCGCCGCCACGCTCGCCTGAGCCTCGCCGCCGGCCGGGCAGTCACAGTCTGGGTCCACTCGCATCTGCTGCCTGGCGCTGGCGATTGATCGCGCCCACTGTCCGTTAGTCGATACTCAGAACTTCCGCGCGCACCCCGGTGAGCTGATCGAACCCCGCCCTGGCGTCGGTGGTGAGCAGGATCCGATTCGTCGCCGCGGCGGTGGCAGCGATCATCATGTCGTAGGCGGACCTGGGCCTGCCCTTCGACATGGCTTCAACGGCCAGCCGCGCATGCAGCCGGGCAACAGCTAGGTTGTAAGCCTCGATCGGCAAGCTGGACAGCAATGCTTCCACGTGGACGGCCCGGGCTGGTCGGTGCGCCTCGTCCGCGCGTTCGACGCCGACCAGCAGTTCCATCGCGGTGATCGTGGCAATGGCAGCGTCGTCGGCGCCGAGGACCGCGTCTACGCCCAATTTGCCGCGCTCAATCGCGATGAGGACTCCCGTGTCGAGGATTACTCGCCGGGCCACCCACGCACCTCGTCGCTGAAAGCCGACCGTAGGTCAGCGTGCGTCGTCACCAGATCGTCCGCGAACTCGGCGTCGACCGGGTGCTCCACCAGGGCCGCCTTTAGTCGGTCCGCCGAGGTCCGCCGTTCGGGCGTCAGACGCCCGACGGGTATCCCGTCACGGGTCACCATGACAGTCTCGCCATGCTCGACGGCATCGAGCAGATTGGCGAAGTTCCGCGCCGCCTGCGTGGCCGTTACCGTGATCACGAGTACATGGTATCAGGCTTGTTACGTATATATGTAGAGAGACGCATGAACCGCGACGAGCGCTCAGCTGACGGCCGATGAGTTCGGGCCCAGGTGGCAGTCTTGCCTCCCATGAGCCGAATCACGTGTCACATGTCGATCTCCATCGACGGGCTGGTCGCCGGGCCGCGCCAGAGCCAGGACGACCCGGTCGGCGTCGGCGGCCTGGCGCTTCACGAATGGCACTGGCATGCCGGCGAGCCCGGCCACGAGGCCGATGTCGCACTGCGAGACGAGATATCCACCGCGGCCGCGTACGTCATGGGCCGCAACATGTTCGGCCCGGTCCGCGGCGAGTGGGACGGTGACTGGCGGGGCTGGTGGGGCGAAGACCCTCCCTACCACGCTCCGGTCTTTGTCCTCACCCACCACCCGCACGACCCGATCGAGATGCAGGGCGGGACGACGTTCCACTTCGTCACCGGCGGGTTCGGCGTGGCCCTGGAGCAGGCCAGGGCGGCCGCCGGCGACGGTGACGTCGACATCGCCGGCGGGGCCTCGGTCGTCCAGCAGGCGCTGGCCGCGGGCGTGGTCGACGAGCTGGTCCTGCACGTCGTCCCGGTGGTCCTGGGCGAGGGCGAGCGCCTGTTCGACGGCGTGCCCGGCATGAGCCTCGAGCCGGTCGAGGTCAT
>JBOHCO010000531.1:0-1321 GCA_050698895.1 Streptosporangiaceae bacterium | reverse complement strand
GGGCTGACCTCCCGCGGCTCCGCCGGGCCGGCCTGCGCCGGGCCGGGCTCGCCGCGTCCCGGCTGATCGGCCGCGAGTGGGCCGATGTACCGCACAAACCGGTCGATGGCCCGGAACCCCAGCCGCTCGTACAGCGGCCGCCCGTGCTCCGTGGCCAGCAGGCAGATGACCGCGTCCCCCGCCTGGCCCATCGCGTGCCTCATCAGCCGCCCGCCCAGGCCCTGGCGCCCGTGCCGGTTCGCCACCAGCATCTTCCCGATCGAGGCCAGTCCCGGCCCGTACCGGGTAAGTCCCACCGCCCCGGCCAGCCCTCCGCCCGGATCGTCGACCCCGTAGATCTCGCCCAGCTCGAACAGCAGCCGCCAGTTCTCCGGGGTCGGCTGCCAGCCCCGGTCTACGGCCAGCACCGAGCAGGCCGGCAGGTCCGCGGCGGTCAGCCGCCGGACCGGGAGGCCGGTGACCCCCCGGCCGCCAGGCAGGTTGGTCACAGGCGTCCCCCTCCAGATGGCGTGCGGCGCCAGGCTAGCGCTCATGCCCGGCGCGCAGCCAGCCGATATAGTCCGCCACCGCGCGCCCGGTGTCCCAGGCCGGCTGGTAGCCGGCGTCGCGGCTGATCCGGCTGATGTCCAGGTACAGGCTGGGGTCCGGCCCGGCCTCCGGGCCCCGCTCCGGCAGCTCGCACCGGAAGCCCGGCGCCACCTGCCCGATGGCCGCGACGACCTCCGCGTTGGTGGTCAGCCGCCCCGAGGCCACGTTGTAGGTCCGCTCGGCCAGCCGGTCTGCCGTCTGGAGCAGCGCGATCGCCCGGCCGCAGTCCTTCACGTAGCACAGGTCCGTCCCGTCGCCGCCGTACACCGGCCCGCGCAGCGCGGACACGTCCGGCGCCGCGCCCCGGGCCGCGGCGTGTACCAGGGCGGGCAGCGCGAAGAACACCGACGCGGCTCGCCCGCCCGGCCCCCAGATCGCCCCGATGCGATAGTTGACCACCTCGACCTGAGCGGCCCCGGCCAGGTAATCCCCCAGCAGCTCGCCGATTTTCTTGAACACGGGGATCACGTGGCCGGCCGTCATCGGCAGCGGCAGGTCCTCCCCCAGCGGGCTAGGGGCCGTCACTCCCCCGTACACCCCGATCGTGCTGGCCAGGCCCACCCTGGTCACCCCCCAGCGAATGGCCGCCTCGATCACGTTGAGCAGGCTGCCGATGGCCTGCCGCGCCCCGCCGACGGGCTCGCAGGCGCCCGGCGGCCACGGCATCGACCCGGCCAGGTGGACGATGCCGGTGATCTTGTGGCGCTCGCCGATGTCCAGCAGCGCGGCCAGG
>JBOHCO010000530.1:0-3251 GCA_050698895.1 Streptosporangiaceae bacterium | reverse complement strand
GGGCTGGGCCGCGCCGGCCGCCAGCGCGAGAACGGCCGTGCCACTGGCGACGGCGGTGACCCAGCCGGGCCGGGCCGCGGACTGATAACGCACGTGTTCTCCCTGAGGGTAGCTAGAAGGCACCAGTGCCGTCCGGGGTGCCCAGGCCGGTGGGCGCGTCGTAGCCGCGCTTAGCCAGGCACAGGTAGTCGTCACCGCAGGCCTGGGCCGGCGTGACGAACAGCGAGTTGCTGCCCTTGATGACGTCGGACAACGATTTCGCGTGGCGGTAGGCGAAACCAAGCGGGATCTTCGCCGCGTTGCCGGCCAGGCCGTAAATCCCGGCGATCAGCGGCGCGGCCACGCTGGTCCCGCCGACCGTGATCCAGCCGCCGAAGCTCTTGTTGTAGATGGGCACGTTGGCGGCCACCGCGGACACGTCGGCGACGGTCCGGCCCGGGCAGTGCGGGTCGTGCTGCCAGGCGGGCTTGGCCACATAGGCCGAGCAGCCGCTGCCGCCGGCCCCGAACTGGGCGGGCTGGTCCCAGGTCCGCTCGGCCCAGCCCCGGCGGGTGCTGGGCGCGCGGGTCAGCTGCGTGCCGCCGACCGCGGTCACCGTGGCCAGGTCGGCCGGGAACATGGCCGCGGTGTAGCCCAGGTCCCCGGCCGAGGCGACGATCGTGTGGCCGCGGTGGCGGTAGGCGGCGGCGTGGGCCAGCGCGGCGCCGTTCTCCCGCTGGCCGTAGCTGTTGGAGATCACCTGCGCGCCCAGCCGGGCCGCGGTGTCATCGGTGGCGGCCATGTTCGCGGCCGAGGAGTTACGGCCCTCTACGATCAGGATGTGGCAGCGCGGACAGGCCACCGAGATCATCGACACGTCCAGGGTCTCCTCCAGCGCCCAGCCCGAGGGCACCCCGGAGGCGGGCAGCGGCCTGGCGTGGCCCAGCTGATTGACGATGCGCAGGCAGCCGCTGGCCGCAGTGCACGCCGGCAGGTGGAAATAAGCCCGGTACGTCCCCAGGTAGCTAGCCAGGTCCGGGGCGTTGTAGGCGATCGATACGGCCACCGTCTGGCCCCTCCCGCCGTGGCTGACCGGCAGCCGGTAGGCGGTCTGTATCTGCCGCGGGGTCAGGCCGACGGGCTTAGTGCCAACCCGCGGCGCGGTACAGCACGAAGCACTGCATGTAGCCAGGCCGGGGGACCGGGCATGCGGCCCGGAGCCCGGCTGGCCCGGCCGAGGCCTGGACGCTGAGCGCCGCGGCCAGGGTGGCCGTCGCCGCGGCGAGGCTGACGGCGCGCGCGGCGGGCCGCCAGGCCCGCGGCAACCGCCCGAACAGATGCTGAGGCACGCATGCTCCTGAAAGGCTCGGAAGGCTGGACGCTAAGGAGGATGTCCGGCAGGCGTTGAATGTTGCATAAGTACGCCCGCCATTTTCTCGGCCCGCCGGTGCCCCGCCGCGGACGGCCTGCGCGGCTGGCCTGATCGGCCCAGCCCATGGCGCTGCTGACAATATCTACGGCTATGACGGACTCGTTTCCCCGGGCAGCAGGCCCGGACCCAGCGCTTCGCGCTGGGCGCGCCCCGGTCGTTCCAGGTCGCCCCGGACGGCGACCTGGTGGTGTTCCTGCACTCGCGGGGCGGCACGGACCTGGTCAGCTGCCTGTGGGCGCTGGACGTGCCCAGCGGCACCGAGCGGCTGGTGGCCGACCCGCACCAGATGAACCTGGCGGCCGGCGAGGACGACGTGCTGGAGAAGGCCCGCCGGGAGCGGGTGCGCGAGTCCGCGCGCGGCATCGTCGGGTTCGCCACCGACCGGGACTTCACCGTCGCGGCGTTCACCCTGGCCGGCCGGGTTTACCTGGCCCGCCTGCGCGGCGAGCCGGGCCAGCCGGTCCGGGAGCTGGCCACCGCGACCCCGGCCGCGGATCCGCGGCCGGACCCGGCGGGCGCGCTGGTCGCCTACACCAGCGGCGGCGAGCTGCGCGTGACCGACGTGGCCAGCGGCGAGGACCGGGCGATCGCTTCGCCCGAGGCTGGGGAAACCACGGTGTCGTTCGGCCGGGCCGAGTACGTGGCGGCCGAGGAGATGGGCCGGGCCCGCGGCTTCTGGTGGGCGCCGGACGGGTCGGCCGTGCTGGCCGCGCGGGTGGACGAGAGCCCGGTGCAGCGCTGGCACATCGCCGACCCGGCCCGCCCGGAGGTCCCCGGCCGCGAGGTGCGGTACCCGTCCGCCGGCACCGGCAACGCGGCCGTCAGCGCGTTCATCGTGAGCCTGGCCGGCGAGCGGACGGCGGTCCGCTGGGACCACCGCCTGTTTCCGTATCTGGTCACGGCGAGCTGGGCCGCAGGGCCGACAGCGCGGCCGCCGCTGCTGGTGGTGCAGAGCCGCGACCAGCGCGAGCTGCGGCTGCTGTCGGTCGACCCCGGCACCGGTCAGACCACCGTGGTCCGTGCCGATACCGACCCGGCCTGGGTGGACATCGTGGCGGGCGTGCCGGCCTGGACCGGCGACGGGCGGATCGCGTGGACGGCCGACTCGACCGGGACGCGGCGGCTGGTGGTGGCCACCCCGGAGCAGCACGCGGCCGGCACCGCCGAGCCGGTCACCCCGGCCGGCCTGCAGGTGCGCCAGGTGCTGGACACCGACGGCGACGCGGTCCTGTTCACCGCCTCCGGCGAGGACCCGGCGGTGATCGGCCTGTGGCTGTGGCGCCCCGCTGGCCTCACCCCATTGACCACGATTAACGGGCTCGGTTCGGGGCGGCGGGCCGGGGGCAGCACGCTGATCGCAACCCAGGGGCTCGACCGTACGGGCACCAGCGTGACCGTCCGGCGCAGCAGTGACCCGGACGGGCCCGGCATCCCGGTCGCGTCGCTGGCCGAGGCGCCGAGCCTGCCCGACCCGCGCCCGCGGCTCAGCTACGGCGGGCCGCGGCGGATCAGGACCGCCATCGTGCTGCCGTCCTGGCACACGCCGGGATCGGCCCGGCTGCCGGTGCTGTGCGACCCCTACGGCGGCCCGCACGGCCAGCGGGTGCAGGCCGCGCGCAGCGCGTTCTGGACCCCGCAGTAGCTGGCCGGCGACCTGGCCACCCCGGCGCTGGAGCATCCCGAGGTTTACGAGCAGTCCTCGCTGCTGGCCGACGCGGCCAAGCTGAGCCGCCCGCTGATGATCATCCACGGGCTGGCTGACGACAACGTGGTGGTGGCCCACTCGCTGCGGCTGTCCAGCGCGCTGCTGGCTGCCGGGCGGCCGCACGCGGTGCTGCCG
>JBOHCO010000529.1:0-7928 GCA_050698895.1 Streptosporangiaceae bacterium | reverse complement strand
GCGGCGCCGGGCCAGGTGCTCGACAGCGCGGGCGAGATCTTCGCCTGGCAGCACGACCCGGAGCAGGTGGGCCCGAACACGTTCACCTTCTTTGACAACGACTCGGCGGGCACGCCGCTGCTGTCCTACAGCCGAGCGGTGACGGTCCGGCTCAACTACCGGACCAGGGTGGCCACGATGGTCGCCGCGGACGCCCAGCCCGAGGGGCTGTCGGCGACGTCCCAGGGCGACGCGCAGACCACGCGGAACGGCGACCTGGTCGTGGGCCGGGGTGCGCTGCCGTACTTCTCCGCGTTCAGCCCGTCCGGCCACCTCCTGTTCAACGCGGAGTTCCCGACCGGGGTCAACACCTACCGGGCCTACCAGCTGCCGTGGCCGCCCGGCCGTGGCACGGGCGCCGCTAGGAGCATTCGGCCTTAGCCGCTAGTCCTCCGTCTCAAGGGGCCCGGCACCCGCCGGGCGATCGGTGCCCCCACCGTGATCACGCGGCGGGGGCACCGGCGTGCCGGGGCGGGCGGGTCGGGTCGGGTCGGCCCGTGGGCTGGGCCCGTGGGCTGGGCCGGCGGGTTATTTGTCCCCGCCGGTGGTGGGCGGGCGGCCGGTGGGCGGCCGGATCGGCGGGATCGGTGCGCCGGGCAGCCGGCGCGGACCCGACCAGAGGGCCGGGACCGAGTCGACGGCCTCGGCGATCATGTAGGCCGCCGCCTCGTAGTTGAGCCGCCAGCCGACGAAGTCGGGCCAGGCGTCCTCGGGGTCGCGCTCGATGGGGAAGTCCACCTTCCGCATCCGGGCGATGGCGTCGAGGAACTCCTCATAGGTGAGGCTGATGCCGCCGGCCGGGTCGGGCTCGTCGGGCACTTCGAAGCCCATGGCGCTGGCGATCTCCCGGAAGCACAGGAAGCCGCTGCGCAGGCACATCCGGGCCGGAACCGTCGGGGCCTGCTGCGGGGACAGGGCCAGGATCAGCGCCGCGGAGTCCAGCGTGGCCAGCAGCGCGGTCACCCACGAGGACAGCGGACGGGGCGAGCGGAATCGCACCAGCGGCAGGTAAGTGGTGTGACTCTCGGTGACGTCGGCGGCCCAGCGCTCCCAGTCGGCGTACAGCTGGGGCAGGGTGTCGATGGTCGACACGCCCGAGCCGAGCGCGTAGTGGGTGCGGGCCAGCAGCTCAGGCCCCCACGATGGCACCCCGGCTCTGGCGTTCAGCAGCGCCACCTCGGTCTCGCGCCGGTTGAACGCCGAGTACAGAGTGGGCAGGTAGGCAATCTGGAGCGTGATCGTGATCAGCCCGGTCAGCGCGGCCACGTCGAGGATCACCCGGGCGAGACCGCCGGCCGACCGCTCGGCGCCGAACTCCCACAGCGCGGGAGCGACGGTCCCGAAAGCGTTGGTGATGCCGCCAGAGACCAGCGGCCAGAGGATCAGCGAGAATCCGAGGAACAACATCAGCAGCCAGACGACGATCTGGGCTATCAGCAGCGTCGCCACCTGGCTGGCCAGTACCCGGTCCCGGCGGCGGTGGTCGTGTATGCGGGATGACGTGGCCTTATAGGCCACGTCCACGAGCCAGTCGACCTTGTTGGTCAGCCAGGACGACACGGCGCGGGGCACGATGAGCGTGCCGATCACGCTGCGGGCGGAGACGACCACGATGAGCACGCCGACGACCGCCGCAATGTAGCGGGCGAACAGCGGTACGGCCATGTCTCTCCTCACGCCGGGGAACAGCCGCGGCAAGAAGCGATCATGCCTCAGCCGGTGCCGCGGGTGCTAGCCGGACACCTGCCGGCGGACACGGAACGCCGTCCGGCTCGGGCTTGGATTGCATCTGACGCACTTGCGCGAGCCGCCTGAAACGTGCAATTCTCAAGATGCAGAACACACGCCACCGTTGGCTGGCCGGTCAGGAGTGATCAGTGATTGCCCGCGCCACTGGCCGGCTGGAGGTAAGCCGGTGAACTCGGTGGAATACCAGCTCGTGCTGGGCCGCAGGATCGCCCAGGAGCGACGTCGGCACGGGCTGTCCCAGCCGGAGCTGGCCGCGATGGTCGACCGCCCGGTGGCCTGGGTGTCCCAGCTTGAGCGCGGCATCCAGCCCATCGACAGCACCAAGGTGCTCAAGACGGTCGCGGTCGCGCTCGACCTGCCGCTCACCGAGCTGACCCCAGGCGCCACGGCCAACGGCGCCACCACCAACGGCTCTGCGATCAACGGCGCGACGGTCAACGGCTCTGCGATCAACGGCGCAGCGGTCAACGGCTCTGCGATCAACGGCGCAGCGGTCAACGGCGCGACGGTCAACGGCGCGACGGTCAACGGCGCGGCCGTCAACGGGGTCCCGCCCGTCTTGGCGTCCAGCGCCGCCGTGGCCGCCGAGCTGCGGGTGGTGCTGGCCGGCGTCCACTCACTGCGCGCCATGCTGGGGGAGCGGCCCGCGCCGCCCGCCGCCTGGCTCCGGGCCAGCACCGACCGGGCCTGCACGCTGGCCGCGGCCGGCCGCTTCGCGGAGCTGGCCGACCTTCTGGCCGGCCTGCTGCCCGGCCTGGAGACGGCGGTCCGCGCCACCACCCACGCCAGCTCCCGGACCGATGCGGGCGACCTCTACGAGCTGATGGCGGTGGCCTACCAGGCCTGCGCGGCGGCGCTGGCCCGGCTGGGCGACGCCGAGGCCGCCTGGTTAGCCGCCGACCGGGCCATGGCCGCCGCCGAGCGGGCCGGGAACCTGGTCCTGGTAGCCGCGGGCGCGCACCGGCTGGCGTCGGTCTTCCTGGGCGCACAGCGATACGAGCTGGCCGAGGAGACGGCCCGGACCACCATCGACGCGCTGGACGGGCTGGCCGGGCTGGGCGATCCTGACGCGGTCGCGCTGTGCGGCGGGCTCACCCTGCTGCGGGCGGCGGTGGCCGCCCGCGCGGGCCGCCTGAGCGCGGCTTACGGCCAGCTGGCCCGCGCCCGGCACCTGGCGGCCCGGCTCGGCGGCCAGCAGGCGGACGGTTTTCCCGAGTTCGGCCCGGAGTGCGTCGCGCTGTACGAGATCGCCGTCAGCGTCGACCTCGGCGACGCCGGACACGCGCTGCGGGTCGCGGCGGCCACCGACCTGACCCGGCTGTCGCCGGGACGGCGGGCCCGCACGCTCATCGACGTGGCCCGCGCCTACGCGCTGCGCGAGCAGGTCGGGGCCGCGGTGCGCGCCTTGGCCGCGGCCGAGGCCGAGGGCGCCTGCTACGTCACCGCCAGCGGCCGGGCCCGCGAGGTCGTCGCGGACCTGGTGGCGCTGAGCCAGCCCCCGCCTACTAGGGCGCTGGCTGATCTCCAGGCTCGGCTGGCGGGTTCCCCCGCTGGCTGAGCAGCGCCTCCATGTCGGCCAGGGGCGCCAGGTGGCGGAGCTTGTCCCGGCTGATGACCGAGCGGACGGTGTGCACCTGGCCATCGGCGATGTCCAGCACCAGCACGCTGATCAGCGATCCGTCGGCGGCCAGGAACATCAGGCCCGGCTGACCGTTGACCTCGGTCGGCCGCTGCTCGGCGTCGGCCAGGTGGGCCTGCCGGCCCAGGGCGGCCAGCAGCCGGCCCACGTGCTCGCGACCGAAGATCGGGCGGGGCCACGACGGCCGCTGGCCACCGCTGTCGCCGTAGACCGCCGCGTCGGCGGCCAGCATGTCGACCAGGCCGTCCATGTCGCCGTCCCCGACGGCGGCGAAGAACTTCTCGGCCAGCTCGTCACGCTTGTCCCTGGACGGCTCATACCGGGGCCGGCGCTCGCTGACGTGCTGTCGGGCCCGGCGGGCCAGCTGGCGGCAGTTGTCCTCGCTCTTGCCAACGATCTGCGCCGTCTCGTCGTAGCCGTAGCCGAACACGTCGTGCAGCAGGAAGACCGCGCGCTCGACCGGTGACAGCCGCTCCAGCAGCAGCAGGAACGCCATCGACAGCGAGTCGGCCTGCTCGGCCGCCTCGGCCGGGTCCGCCACGACACCGCCCGGCCCGCCTGCGCCCCCAATCCCGCCTACCCCGGCCCCGGCTTGGCCGGTGAGCAGCGGCTCCGGCAGCCACTCACCCACGTACGCCTCGCGCCGGGCCCGGGCCGAGCGGAGCTGGTCGATGCACAACCGGGTGGTCACCGCCGACAGGTAGGCCTTGGGCGAGTCCGGCTCGCCGGGCCCGGCCTGGCCGGGCCGCCGGAAGGATCCGCTGGCCACGGCTTGGTGGTAGCGCAGGAACACCTCCTGCACGATGTCCTCCGCCTCGGTGACCCGGCCCAGCATCCGGTAGGCGATCGCGAACATCAGCGGCCGCAGGCTCTGGAACGCGGACTCCTCAGTCATGCCGCCCCCGGCGGCGCGGGGGGGATAGGCGGGTCGTTCCTCCCCGGGCGGCACAGTCATGCCGCCGCCCGGCGGCGCGGGTGGGATGGGGGGTCCTCCCGGGCGGCAGGTTCACGCGCGCACCCAGTCCTGGAAGCCTTCCCGCCAGGTCGGCCAGGCCGGCTTCCAGCCCAGCTCCCGCTTCGCCTTGGCGTTCGACGCCCCGCGGATCTGCGTCATCATTGAGACCGCCGCGCCGCCGGCCGCCAGCCGGCCCAGCCACACCGGCACCCGCAGCGGCGGCTTCGCGCCCGCGGCCGCGGCCAGCGCGGGCAGCCACTGGGCCACCGGCGCGGGCTCGTCGTCGGTCACGTTGTAGATGCCCGGGTCCCCCTGCTCCACCGCCGCCGCCGTCGCGCCGGCCGCGTCGGTGATGTGCAGGAACGACCACACCCCGGTCCCCGCGCCGATCATCGGGACTCGGCGCCGCCGGACCATGGTCACCGTCTCCTCGCCCGCACCCGGCCCGTACAGGCCGCCATAGCGCAGCACCAGGCCCTCGAGCGGGGCGCTGGTGACCGCCTGCTCGAGGTACTTGATGGCCTGGAACGTCTCGCGCTGCGCCGCCGGAGGGCTGGGGTCCAGCGGGTCTTCCTCGGTCTTCACCGGCCCGCCGGAGCGGATGCTCGGCCAGCCCGCGTAGCTCTGGGCCAGGAACCGGCGCACGCCGGCCGCCGACGCCGCCGCCAGCAGGTTATCAAGGCCCTTGGTGCGCAGCTGGTTGGTGACGGCGAAGGTGCGGTCGAAGTGCTTCAGGTCGATGTTCGCGGGGATGGCCGTCATCTCGTGGATGATCACTTCCGGCTCAGCCCTGGCCACGGCCTCGCCTACGGCCAGGCCGTCCAGCCCGTCCAGCAGCACCGCCTCGGCGCCGAGGTCCCGCAGCCCGGCCAGCTTGCCCTGGCTGCGGGTGGTCGCGGTCACCTGGTGCCCGGCCGCCACGAGCTGCGGCACCAGGTGCCGTCCGACCGCCCCGGTGGCCCCCGCTACGAATACCTTCATGGTCGGCTCCTTTCCCTTCGTCTGCCGCCGAATCCAGAACTCTGAATCCTGACCTCTGAGACGAAGGACCCCGGCGCACTGTGACAGCCGCCGGCCGGACGGGCCAGCCGGGCCAGATGGGCTAGCCGGATTCGGCGAACTCGGCGCGGACGCCCAGCAGGCGTACGGGGTCGCGGCGCTCGAACCGGGCCAGCGCGGCCAGCGCCCCGGCCTCGATGGCGGCCGGGTCCATGGTCGGCGCGGCCAGCGAGACGCCGCGGGTATAGGTGAAGAACGGGGCGTAGCGTACCTTGACGACGATCCGGGCGGCGGGCCGGTCCTCGGCGGCCACGTCCTGCGAGACCTGTCCGGCCAGCCGGACTATCTCCGTGCGCACCTGCTCCCAGTCCAGGATGTTCTCCTGGAACGTGGTCTCGCGGCCGTGGCCGCGGGCCTGGTAGGGCTCGTCGGTGATGTCGGCCGGGGCGATCCCGCGCGCGGTCTGCACCAGCCACGGCCCGGTGGCGGGACCGAAGCTGGCCGCCAGCCCGGCCGGATCGGCCGCGGCCAGCTCGGCCACGGTGTGGATGCCCAGGTCGGCCAGCTTCTGGGCGGTCTTGCGGCCGATGCCCCACAGGGCGTCGGTGGGCCGCGCGCCCAGGATCTCGAACCAGTTGTCGCCGGTCAGCCGGAAGATCCCGGCGGGCTTGCCGAAGCCGGTGGCCAGCTTGGCCTGAAGCCGGTTGCGGCCGATGCCGACGGAGGAGTCGAGCTGGGCGGCGGCCCGGACGGCGGCCTGGATGGTCCGGGCGACGGCCTCGGGGTCGTCGGAGTCCACGGCCAGGAACGCCTCGTCCCAGCCCATCACCTCGACCACGTAGCCCAGGCCGCGCAGCGCGTCCATCACGACCTCGGACGCGGCCTCGTAGGCGGCCCGGTCCACGGGCAGGAACACCCCGTCGGGGATCCGCCGGGCGGCGGTGCGCAGCGGCAGCCCCGAGTGCACGCCGTGCACCCGGGCCTCGTAGGAGGCGGTGGAGACCACGCCGCGCTTGGTCGGGTCGCCGTCACCGCCGACGATGACCGGGCGGCCGCGCAGCTCGGGTCGGCGCAGCACCTCGACCGCGGCGATGAACTGGTCGAGGTCGACGTGCAGGACCCAGCTGGTCACGCTGGCAGTCTCGCAGGCGTAAGCTCGCCGCCCGTGGCAGGACATGGCACTCAGGCCACCCGGCTGCTGGCCAAGCTGGGGATCGGGTACTCGGTGCACCCCTACGACGCGGACACGCACGAGGGCGGCTACGGCCTGACCGCCAGCGAGGCGCTCGGCGTGGCGCCCGAGCGGCTGTTCAAGACGCTGGTGGCTGAGGTGGATGACCAGCTAACCGTGGCCGTGGTCCCGGTGGCGGGCAGCCTGGACCTCAAGGCGCTGGCCGGCGCGGCCGGCGGCAAGAAGGCCCGGATGGCCGACCCGGCCGCGGCTGAGCGGGCCACCGGCTACGTCACCGGCGGGATCTCGCCGCTGGGCCAGCGCCGGCGGCTGCCGGTGGTGGTGGACGCGTCCGCGACCGGATTCGCCACGGTGTTCTGCAGCGCCGGACGGCGCGGGCTGCAGATCGAGCTGGCCCCGGCCGACCTGATCCGTGCCGCGGGAGCCACGGTGGCCCCGATCGCGCG
The DNA here is from genome assembly GCA_050698895.1 of Streptosporangiaceae bacterium. GTDB lineage: Bacteria > Actinomycetota > Actinomycetes > Streptosporangiales > Streptosporangiaceae > DASUBV01. The sequence goes on along the minus strand of JBOHCO010000529.1, from coordinate 909 downwards.
GCCCTGACCTGCCCTAACCAGCACGTCGCCGGCCCTGCATATCACACCGCCTAAATAACCCCGTGTTCAGGCATGGTCGTATATGTCACAAACATGCAGCATGCCGGACATCATGCTGTGCGGAGGTGCAGGTCAGGATATGGACTCCGCTCCTAGCGCCGGGGGGCAAGCCCGTTGACTGACATCACCCTCGAGCCGGCAACCGCAGCCGCAGCGATCGAAAGCCAAAAGCTGCAGCGCCACTTCGGCCGGTTCGACATCCTGTTCTTCCTCATCTGCGCGATCGTCGGCGTGGACACCATCGCCAACGTGGCCCAGGGCGGCGGGCAGGCGTTCACCTGGATGATGGTCTTCGCGATAGCGTTCTTCATCCCGCAGGCCATGATGTTCTCCGAGCTGGGCTCGGCGTTCCCGATGGAGGGCGGGCCGTACTACTGGACCCGGCTGGCCTTCGGCCACCTGGCCGGGGCGGTCAACAACTTCCTGTACTGGATCACCAACCCGGTCTGGATCGGCGGGTCGCTGACCATCAGCTGCATCGCCGCGGTGCAGCTCTTCTTCAACGGCGGCCGCAACCTGCCCACGGTGGCCTGGTTCATCGTCGCCCTGGCGTTCGTCTGGCTGTCGATCGTGGCCGCGATCATGTCGTTCAGCGTGGCCAAGTGGCTGCCCACCGCGGGTGCCTTCGCCCGGTTCGTGCTGCTCGGGCTGTTCACGCTGTCGGTCATCATCTTCGCGGTCAAGCACGGCGTTCACGGGGCTGGGGGCCAGTGGCTACAAGCCCTGATCGTGCTGCCGAGCAGCGCCATCACCAACTTCAGCGGGTTCGTCAGCGCTATCCAGGACGTGTTCACGGTCTACGGCGGTCACATCAGCGCCTCGGGCGCGGCCACCTTGAGCGGCGGCGGG
>JBOHCO010000528.1:0-3228 GCA_050698895.1 Streptosporangiaceae bacterium | reverse complement strand
ACCCCACCCCGCGGACGGCCAGCGCGACCGCGATCACCGACGCCACCCTGGCCGGGCTGACGCACGTCGACCTGCGGACCTGGCTGGCCAGCCGCCCCGAGGTGGCCATGCACATGCTGGGAGCGCTGGCCCAGCGACTGCGGCGGATAAACGACATCAAGGCCGACCTGGTCTTCACCGACGTGCCCGGCCGGGTGGCCAAGGCACTGCTGGACCTGGGCAGCCGATTCGGCGTCCAGCAGGACAACGGCTTGCAGGTCAACCACGACCTGACCCAGGAGGAGCTGGCCCAGCTGGTCGGGGCGTCGCGGGAGACCGTGAACAAGGCGCTAGCCGACTTCGCGGCCCGCGGCTGGATCCAGCTGGCGGCCAAGTCGGTGCTGCTGGTGGACACCGACCGGCTGCGCAAGCGGGCCAGCTAGCCGCGCGCGCCCGGCGCCTGGCCTACCAGGTCACGCCGGCCGGCACCTCGCCCGCCGCGGCCAGGTAGGTCAGCTGGGACCGGACCGACTCGGCGGCCGGCGGCCAGAGCACCGGGTCGACGTCCGCGTAGACCCGGGCCACGATCTGCTCCGGGCTGGCGTCCCCGGCCGCGAGCGCGGCCCGGATCTCGTCCAGCCGCTGGGCCCGGTGGGCCAGGTAGTAGTCCAGCGCCTCGGCCGGCCGGGCCAGCATCGGGCCATGGCCGGGCAGCAGGGCCCGCAGCTCGGTCTGGTCGGCCAGCGCCCGGAGCCGCCGCAGCGAGCCCAGGTAGTCACCCAGGCGCCCGTCCCTGGCGATCACCGTGGTGCCGCGGCCGAGGACCGTGTCCCCGGTCAGCACCGCGCCGTCGGCGGGCAGGTACAGGCTGACCGAGTCGTCGGTGTGGCCGGGGGTGGCCATGACCCGCAGCTCGCACCCGGCCTGGGTCAGCACGTCGCCGGCGGCCAGGCCCTCATCGCCGAGCCGCTGGGCCGGGTCCACGGCCCGGACCGGGGCGCCGGTCAGCCCGGCCAGCCGGGCCGCCCCGGCCGAGTGGTCGCTGTGCCGGTGGGTGAGCACGATGAGCGCCACCCGGCGTCCCGCCTCGGCCACCTGGTCGCGGACCCGGAGCAGGTGCCCCTCCTCCAGCGGCCCGGGGTCGATGATGATCGCCGTGGCCGAGCCGGGCTCGGCGATCAGCCAGGTGTTGGTGCCGTCCAGCGTCATCGGCGATGGGTTCGGGGCCAGCACGCAGCGGGCCCGCTCGGTCCCCGAGCCGTCGATCGGGCTGGTCATATCGGGTACTCCGAGACGCCGGGAACGGTCAGCCAGGTGGCGCCCTCGCGGACCAGCACCTCGGGGATCCGCGTGGCCACCTCGCGCGGCCCGGTCAGGGCGGTCCCGAGGTCGCCGCAGGCGGCCAGCTCGGCCAGCGTCACCGCGGTGGGCGGCCAGAGCTGTATCTCGCCCCGCTGGCCGGCCTCGATGGCCGCGGCCGGCTCGATCCAGGCCACGGCGGCCGCCTCGGTGCTGACGTCCCTGGTGCGCTGGCCCGCGGGCAGCGCGGCGGCGAAGAACCGGGCGTCGTACCGGCGCGGCTCCACCACCGGCGTGATCCACCGGGCCCACGGCCGGAGCAGGTCACTGCGCAGCACCAGCCGGCGGGCGGCCAGGAGCTCGGCCAGCGACAGCGAGCGGTCCAGCAGCGCGTGGCGGTCCCGCTCCCAGTCCTCGCTGGTGGTGTCGGCCACCACCGAGCCGGCCGACTCGCCCGCCAGCAGCACGCCGGACTCCTCGAACGTCTCCCGGACCGCCGCGCAGACCAGCGCGCGGGCCAGCTCGGGCGGGGCGGCCAGGATCTCGCCCCAGGCGGCCGCGTCGGGGCCCGCCCAGGCCACCTCCTCGTCGGCGTCCCGGCCGTCCACCGAGCCGCCGGGGAACACCATGGCCCCCGGCGCGAAGGCCATGGAGGGCTCGCGGCGCAGCATGTAGACCTGCAGGCCGGCGCCGGCCTGGCCCGCGGCGGAGCCGCCGGCCGGGCGCAGCAGCATGACGGTGGCCGCGTCACGCGGTACCGCGGGGGCGGTACGGCCGGCCAGGACGTCCTCGGCGCCTTCCGTCAGCCGCCCGAGGAACGGAATAGCCGCCGACTGGCCGCCATCCTGGCCACCATCCTGTGTCATACCGCCAGTCCCGCTACCTCTGTTACTCGTGTTACTCGGCTATCTCTACGACCAGGTCGACCTCGACCGGCGCGTCCAGCGGCAGCACGGCAGTCCCGACCGCGCTGCGCGCGTGCCGCCCGGCCTCCCCGAACACCTCGAGCAGCAGCTCGCTCGCCCCGTTGATGACCTGGGGCTGACCGGTGAAGTCCGGGGCGCTGGCCACGTAGCCGGTGACCTTCACGATGCGCCGGATCGCCGCCAGCCCGCCCGCGACCGAGGCCGCGGCGGCCAGCGCGTTCAGCGCGCAGACCCGGGCCAGCGCGCTGGCCTCGGAGGCACCGACCTGCGCCCCGACCTTGCCCGTGGCGATCAGCTGCCCGTCCACCACCGGAAGCTGGCCCGCCGTGTAGACGTAGGCCCCGGTGCGGACGGCCGGAACGTAAGCCGCCAGCGGCGGCGTGACCAGCGGCAGCGCCAGGCCCAGCGCGGCGAGCCGTTCCTCGGGCCCCGCGACGGCGCTGTCGCCGCTCATTCCTTTACTCGCTTGAGGTAGGCGACCAGCTGCTCGGGATTCGGCCCCGGCACCACGGCCACCAGCTCCCAGCCATCGTCGCCCCAGTTATCGAGGATCTGCTTGGTCGCGTGCACCAGCAGCGGGACGGTTGCGTACTCCCATTTGGCCATAGCCGAACCCTAATGGGGTCGGCCCCCCGCCGCGCAGCTGGGTGGAAAGCCTGCGCGGCGAGGGAGCCGCCTCGCTACTTCTCCGGCTGCCGGGCCGCCGGGTCGGGGGTCGCGGCACCGGCGCCGTTCCGGGTTGCCTCGCCGGGAGCGGGCGTCCCCGGCTGGCCGACGGCCGGCGCGCCCTCGCTGAGTGTGCCGATGTCGCCCTTCTCGGAGGCCGACAGCTCGGGAATGGCGGGCACCTCGGGGATCTCGAGCGCGTCCGCGGCCGGGGCGCTGATCGGCTTGTTACCCTCGGCCTCGGCCACCGCGTCGGCGATGGTCGGGTCGACCGCGTCACCGAAATCGGCCATCGAGGCCGAGTCCGCCGCCGACTTCGCCTCGCCCCCGCCGCTCGACGGGGTGAACTTGTCGAAGA
>JBOHCO010000527.1:0-6427 GCA_050698895.1 Streptosporangiaceae bacterium | reverse complement strand
CCGCTCCTACGGCGCGGACCCGGAGACCGCCGACCGGATGGCCATCGCCGTGTCCCAGGACCCCGGCACCGCGCTGCGCGTGCACACCCGCGAGGAACTGGGCGTCGACCCCAACGAGCTGCCCTCCGCGCTGCTGGCCGGCTCGGCCTCGCTGCTGGCGTTCTCGCTGGGCGCGCTGCTCCCGCTGCTCCCTTACCTGGTCGGCCTGCCGGTGCTGGGCGCGACCCTGGGCCTCACGGCGCTGGCCCTGGTCGTCGGCGGGATGGTCGTCGGCCGCCTGACCGGCCGCCCGCTGCTGCACTCCGGGCTGCGCCAGCTGGCCCTGGGCGCGCTGGCCATCGGGGTCACCTACGCCGTCGGCAGCCTGGTCGGCAGCCACGTCGCCCACGGCTGACGGGACCGTGACGTGCCTATGATCGGCCCATGTGGCCGCAAGAATCGCGGGCCGCTGACCCCGGCCCGGCCGCCGACCAGCAGCTAGCCCGGCTCGGCGCGGTCCTGCTCGACCGGATCACCGAGCTGGCCGAGGCGATGGCCGGGCGGATCACCGCCGAGGTCAGCTTCTACCGCGACTTCCCTGCCGTGTCCCGCGATGAGCTGCTGAAAAGCTGCCAGTCGCACCTGGAGTTCGTGCTCTGCTCGCTCGGCAAGGCCACGGCCGGCGACACCTCGCCCGCCGAGCTCAACGGCCGCCGCCGGGCCGGGCAGGACGTGCCGCTGCCCGCGCTGATGGACGCCTACCGGATCGGCTGCCGGTTCATCTGGGAGTCCTTCGTCGCCGAGGCGGCCCGCTCCGGCGCGCCCGGCAGCCAGGCCCTGGTCCGCGCCGCGTCCGAGGTCTGGCTGCGGCAAGACAGCTTCACCCAGGCCATGGCCACCGGGTACCGCGACGCCATGACCGAGCGCATCCTCAGCCGCGAGCAGGAGCGATCCGCGCTGGTCGAGGCGCTGCTCGAGGGGCGGATCACCGAGACCAGGACGCTGTGGGAGACCGCGGAGATCCTGCGGATCTCCCGGCGCGGCCCGTACGTGGTCGTGGCCGCGGAGGTGCCCGAGCTTGGTCGTCAGGCCATGGAAGATATTGAACAAAGGTTGCGTGCCGAGGGCTTCTCCAGCGCCTGGCGGCTGCTCCCCGATCTCCAGGTCGGGGTCGTGGTGCTGCGCGGTCCCCGGCCGCTGGAGCGGCTGATCGCGCTGCTCAGCGGCCGGGCCCGGCACCGGGTGGGCATCAGCCCGCAGTACTCCCGGCTGGACCAGACCCTCCGGGGCCTGCGGTTCGCCCGGATCGCGATGAGCGGCGCGCCGCCCGGCACCGCGCAGGTGACCGTGTTCGACCGCGCCCCGCTGGCCGTGACGGCGGCCAGCTCGCCCGAGGTCATGACCCACGTGGTCGGCGCGGTGCTCGGCCGCCTGAACCGGCTGCCCGCCGCCGACCGGGCCGTCCTGCTGGACACCCTGGAGGCCTGGCGGGACTGCGGCGGTTCGGCCACCCAGGCCGCGGACCGGCTGTTCTGCCACCCCAACACGGTGCGGCACCGGCTGCGGCGGATCACCGCGGCGACCGGCCGGTCGCTGACCGCGCCGCGGGACGTGGCCGAGCTGTGCCTGGCCCTGGAGGCCGCCCGCCAGCAGCCGGCTCGGTAGGCAGCTTGACACTCGTGCTGGCTTGACACTCCTGCTGGCTTGACACTCGCGCTGGCTTGACACTTACGGCTAATCGAATTAGCTTATAGCTAATCACATTAGCCAAACGGATCATCCGCGGGAGGGTGTCATGACCGAGTTCCTGGACCACGAGGGCGGCCGGCTCAGCTACGACGTGACCGGCGAAGGACCGCTGGTCGTGCTGTCGCCCGGCATGGGCGACCTGCGCCAGTCCTACCGGTTCCTGGCCCCGCAGCTGGCCCAGGCCGGCTACCGGGTGGCCACGGTCGACATGCGCGGGCACGGCGACTCCAGCCTGGGCTGGCCCTCGATCACCCGCACCGACGTGGCCGGCGACCTGATCGCCCTGATCCGCCACCTGGGCGGCTCCGCCGTCATCGTCGGGCAGTCCCTGTCCGGCGGCGCCGCCACGATCGCCGCGGCCAGGGAGCCCGGCCTGGTGGCCGGCATCGTCGAGCTCAACCCGTTCACGCTGACCCAGAAGACCGACCTGGGCGCGCTGCTGCGGGTCCGTCGTTACCGTCGCGGCGGGCTGCGGCTCATGGGCACCCAGATGTTCCGCAGCCTGAGCCAGTGGCTGAGCTACCTGAACGTCGCCTACCCGACCAAGCCCGCCGACTGGACCGAGTACACGGCCGCGCTCTCGGCCAAGCTCCGCGAGCCGGGCCGGATGGCCGAGTTCATGAAGACCGTCAAGTCCACCCCGGCCGACGCCCAGGCCCAGCTGCCCAACGTCCAGTGCCCGGCGCTGATCATCATGGGCGCCGAGGACCCCGACTTCCCCGACCCGCGGGCCGAGGGCGAGGCCATCGTCGCCGCCCTGCCCGCCGGCCTCGGCGCCCTCGCGGTGATCCCCGGTGCCGGGCACTACCCGCACGCCCAGACTCCCGACCAGGTCGCCGCGCTGGTCATCCCGTTCCTCGAGAAGAACGCCCGTGCCTAGAGCGGGCCTGACCCGCGATGACGTGGTCGCCGCGGCGGCCGAGCTGAGCGACGAGATCGGTTACCACGAGCTGACCATGGGCCTGCTCGCGGAGCGGCTCGGCGTCCGGGCCCCCTCGCTGTACAAGCACGTGGACGGCCTGGCCGACCTCCAGCACGGGCTGGCCACGCTGGCCATGGCCCAGCTCGGCGACCAGATCCGCGACGCCCTGCAGGGCGCCGCCGGGCTGGACGCGCTGACCGCGCTGCTCACCGCGACCAGGTCCTACGTCACCGCCCACCCCGGCCGGTACACGGCGACGGTCGGCGCGGAGCTGGCCGGCCCGCAGGACCCCCTGCTGGCCGCCAGCACCCGGGTCATCGAGTCCATCGCCGCCGTGCTGCGCGGCTACGGCATCGCCGAGGACGAGATGACCCACGCCATCCGCACCGTCCGCTGCGCCATTCACGGGTTCGCCGCGCTCCAGGCCTCACGGGGCTTCCAGTGGAGCGAGGACCCCGACGAGAGCTTCCGCTGGATGATCCGCTTCATCGACCGCGGGCTGCGCGCGGCCGGCTGAGCGCCCCGGCCGACGGCTAGGTGAAGGCGCTCAGGCCGGTGATGGTGCGGCCCACGATCAGCGTGTTCATCTCGCGGGTGCCCTCGTAGGAGTAGATGGCCTCGGCGTCGGCCACGAACCGGCCCACGTTGTGCTCCAGCAGGATGCCGTTGCCGCCCATCAGCTCGCGCGCCCAGCCAACCGTCTCCCGCATCCGCACCGTGCAGAACGCCTTGGCCAGCGCCGAGTGCTCGTCCTTAGCCCGCCCGGCCTCCTGCAGCGTGGCCAGCTGCGAGCACAGCGCGGCCGAGGCGGTGATGTTGGCCAGCATCCGCACCAGCAGGTCCTGGACCAGCTGGAAGCCGGCGATGGGCCGGCCGAACTGCTCGCGGCGGGTGGCGTAGGCCAGCGCGTGCTCGTAGGCGCCGCGGCCGCAGCCGACCGCCATCCAGGCCACCCCGGCCCTGGTCAGCCGCAGCACCTCGGCGGTGTCCCGGAACGTGCGCGCGTTGGCCAGCCGGTCGGACTCGGGCACCCGGACGTCGTCCAGGGTGATCCGGGCGTTCTGCACCACCCGCAGCGCGATCTTGTCCTCGAGCTTCTCGGTGGCCAGGCCCGGTGCGCCCTTCTCCACCACGAAGCCCTTGACCTGGCCGTCCTCGACGTCCTTGGCCCAGATCACGATGAGGTCGGCGAACGTGGCGTTGCCGATCCAGTTCTTCTGGCCGCGCAGCACCCAGCCGTCGCCGTCCCGGCGCGCGGTGGTGGTCAGGCCGCGGGCCGCGCCGGAGCCCACGTCGGGCTCGGTCAGGCCGAACGCGCCGATCTTCTCCATCCGCGCCATCACCGGCAGCCAGCGCTGCCGCTGCTCCTTCGACCCGCACACGTAGATCGAGCCCATGGCCAGGCCGCCGTGCACGCCCATGAACGTCGCGATGGACGGGTCGGTCCGGGCCAGCTCCAGCGCGACCAGGCCGTCCAGCAGCGGGCGCGCGCCCCAGCACCCGTAGCCCCGGTAGGGCAGCCCGGCGATGCCCAGGTCGCGCAGCCCCGGCACCAGCTCGTGCGGGAACTGGGCGGCGACCCAGTACCGGTTGATGACCGGGGCCACCTCCTTCTCCATGAAGGCCCGCACCCGGTGCAGCAGCTCCTGCTCGGCGTCGTCGAGCAGCAGTTCCAGGTGATAGAAGTCAGCGTCGTGGGGCATCGCTACCTCCCTCGGGTGGGCCGCCGGCAGGCGGCGCGGCGGGGATCGGGCCATCGGGGTCTGGGGTGTCCCCAGGGCGCGCTGTGTCCCCCCTGGGGAGCCCGGTCATGCGGCGGTCCGGGTCATGCGGCGGTCCGGGTCATGCGGCGGTCCGGCCGGCGTAGCCGTAGCGCGCGAGCAGCGGGAAGGTCAGCGCGGTGACCGTACGGCGCTGGGAGGCAGGCATGGCCGACCGCCAGCGCTCGTCGCCGCGGATGGCGATCCGGCCGGTCATGAACCGCATCGGGTTGCCCGACGCCGTGTGCGCCGCGCGCAGGTCGGCCCACGGGCCGGCCTGGTCGGAGCTGAGGAACCGCAGCGCCGGGCCGTTCGACGGCAGGCCCGCGAACGCCGCGATCCGGCTCAGCGTGTCCGCCGGCGCGGTGACCAGGTCCTCGTAGCGGACCCGCAGCGTCGGCGTGCCGGTCCTGGCCAGCAGCTGGAGCGCCTGGTTCTGCACGTTCCAGTGCCCGGCCGCCCTGGCCGGCGTGTACGTCGTCATGTAGCTCGCCGCCGCCGAGTCGGGACGGCTGACCCGCCTGGTCCACGAGTAGGCGACGGCGCGGCTGTCCCGCACCACGTGGATGACCCGCAGGTCCAGGCCGGGCTGGCGGCGCAGGCAGAACGCCAGCGAGGCGTGCTTGCTCGAGTCCACGATGGTCTGGCAGCCGCTGACCCTGGCGATGGCGGAGTAGACGCGCACGTAGTGCGCCACGTACTCGTCGATCGTGGCCCGGATCGCAAAGGGCTTCGCGGCTGGGTGCAGCGCGGAGGCGGCCACGGCCGGGATGCACCGGGTCCGGTCGACCTCGTGCCGCAGCTGCGCGATGCGGTTCACGTCCACCGCCTCCCAGCCGCCGAACGCGTCCTGGCCGACCTCACACCAGAACTCGCAGTCCCCGAACGGCTGCCCGCAGCCGCAGCGCTCGCCCTCGACGATGCCGCGCTGCCACATGTGCACGACCTCGCCGGCCGAGCACACCCCGGGCAGCTCGCCGATCAGCCGCTCCAGCAGCGTGCTGCCGCTCCGGCCGAGGCCGCCGAGATAGATCACCCGGCGCAGGTCGCTGCTCTGCACGATGATGGCCCGGCCCTACTGACCCGGGTAGGGCAGGAAGCAGATGCCGGACAGGCCGTAGACCCCGCCGCACATCTGGGCGCCGTCGTCGTTATCGCTGGCGATCCACAGCCCCGCGCTGGTCGCGAGCATGTCGTCGGCGCCGAGCCCCTTGCCGCGCGAGTACAGCCCGGCGGTCCCGGCCGAGTTGGTCATCAGCGCGCCACTGCTCGGCACCAGCCCCTCCATGCCCGGGGCGGGCAGCGCGGGCGGCGGTCCGATGGCGTCGCAGTCCTGGCTGTTGTCCGAGTACCGTTCGTGCCCTCCGAAGTAGGCCGCGCTGGCGTCGGCGGCCGCGGCGTAGATGGAGTCGCAGCCGGTGTAGTTGACCCACTCGGCCATGACCGGGCCGTAGCTGCCGCCCGGCACCGTGGCCGGGAACGCCGCGGCCGCGTCGCACAGGCCGTTGCGCGGCGTCGCGCCCACCGGCCAGCTGTTCGGGTGGTAGCCGGTGTCACCGATGTAGATGGTCGAGCCGTCCGGGGACCAGGCCGCGGCCTGGATGTAGAACGGCTCGTCGGTGGCGCACTGGTAGGGATAGCCCGTCGTGCCGCCGGGCTGCTGCTCGCCCTGGCTGCCGTCGAACTCCGGGGACGTCCAGCCGGTGACCGTGGCCGTCGGCCGGGTGGTCAGGTCCAGCATGAAGATCTGCTGCCGGGGCTGCCCGCCCGCCGAGGTGAAGTCGCCCATGATCAGGTCCTGGCGGCCCGTGTGGTTGAGTGCCTGGTTGTAGACCCTGGTCCCGTTGGCGACCACGCCCGGGTAGCTGTAGTTCCCCGAGATGTTCAGGCGGATGAGTCCGTCGTCCTTGCCCGTGGTCTTGTTCAGGCTGGCCATGTACGGGTCCGCGGCGCTGCCGTTGATCGAGGTGAAATAGCCGCCCGCGATAACGTTGCCCTGGTAGCTGGCCAGCGTCTC
>JBOHCO010000526.1:0-10146 GCA_050698895.1 Streptosporangiaceae bacterium | reverse complement strand
GCCCTGCTGCTGTCCAACGCGGGCTCGCTGCTGCTGCCCGGGTCCAACCTGACCAACCTGATCGTGCTGGGCCACCTGCACCTCACCGGCGGGCAGTTCGTGGCCCGCATGTGGCTGCCCTGGCTGGCCGCCGTGGCCAGCACCGCGGCCGTGGTGGCGATCGGCGAGCGCCGCTCGCTGAGGACCGCAGCCGTGCGAGCAGCAGCCGTGCGAGCCGAGGCCGTGCGAGCCGAGGCCGTGCGAACCAGGGCCGTGCCGACCCCGGTCGTGCGGCTGGTGTCCGCCCGGGCATCGCAGGCCGCCGAGTCGGCCGGGCCGGCTGAGCCGCCCCGACGGCCGGTGCTGGGGGCCGGGCTGGTGGCGGTGCTGGCGGCCACGGTGCTGGTGGTGACGCTGGCGTCGCCCGCGCTGGCCGTGGCGGGCATCGGCGTCGGGGCGGCGGGCATCCGGCTGGCCCAGCGCCGGGTGACGCTGGCCCAGGTCCGCGAGGTGCTCGGCCTGCCGGTGCTGATCGGGCTGTTCGGCGTGGCCGTGGCGCTGGGCGCGGTGGGCCGGGCCTGGGCAGGCCCGGCGGCGTTCATGTCGCACCTGGACGGCTGGGCGAGCGCGGCGGTGGCTGGGCTGTCGACGGTCGTGCTGAACAACCTGCCCGCCGCCTCGCTGCTGGCCGCGCGGGCCCCGGGCCACCCCTTGTTTGTGCTGGTGGGCTTGAATCTCGGGCCTAACCTGTACGTCACCGGCTCGCTGGCCTGGCTGCTGTGGCTGCGCGCGGCGCGCGCCGCGGGGGCGCGGCCGTCAGTGGCCAGGGCCAGCCGGCTCGGGCTGATCGCGGTTCCGCTGTCGATGGCGCTCGCGCTGGCCGCGCTCACGCTGACCGGGGCATCCTGAGGTCGCTGCGGGACGCTGCGCATCGCGCGAAGAAGCGGGACGATCGGTGCAATGGTGTCGCCGGAGTCGGTGCTCTGAACGGGTGAAGGAGGTGGCCATGGACGCCTCGGCCGATACCGAGTTCACCGAGTTCATGCAGGGGCGCTGGGCGCAGCTGGTCCGGCTGGGCTACGGCCTGACCGGCGACCAGCACCTAGCCGAAGACCTGGCCCAGACCGCCCTGTCCCGCGCCTACGCGTCGTGGTCGCGGGTCCGGCGGACCGGCAACCCCGACGCCTACGTGCGGCGGATCATGGTCAACGCGAACAGCCGCCGGTTCCGCAAGCGCCGGGTGGCCGAGCGGCTCACCGGCGACGTGCCCGAGACCGCAGCGATCGTCGCGGTCGACCTCGGCGACGACCGGACGGCCCTGATGACGGCGCTCATGGCGCTGCCCGACGGACAGCGCGCGGCGGTCGTGCTCCGCTACTGGATGGACATGAGCGAGACCGAGGCGGCGGCCGCGCTGGGCTGCTCGCGTGCGCCGGCGCGTCGCCGTAGCCGCCGGGCTGGCCGTCATCGTCGGGGTGTGCGTCGCCGTGCCCGGGCTGGCCGGGCGCGGGCACCCCGCGCCGCCGGTGCGGCCCAGCCATGGGGTGACCGACAACCCGCCGCGAAGCACGCCCGGCAAGCTGACGTTCTCGGGGACCATCGACGGCCAGCCGTGGCAGTTCGCGCTGGACTGGAACGGGGGCGACATCATGCAGCAGGGGCCCGGGGTGCCATCGAACGGTATGACCCACCTGAGCCCGGGCAGCAAGCCCGCGAACCTGACAGAAAGCGGCGTGGGCACGCGCCTGGCCCTGGCGGGGCAGGTCCGCCGGGACGTCAGCCATCTAGTCCTGAACCAGCCCGGCGGGCCGGCTGTCGAGCTGACCGCGGCCCGCTGGCACGGCCGGCGGTGGGTCGGCGTCCTGCTCCCGGCCGGCCTGCGGCTGAGCACGGTCGCGGCCTACTCAGCTCGCGGCGAGGTGGCCTATGCGGTCCCGTTCCGCGGCACCATCAACGCCTGGCTCCGGCCGGGCCAGCATGGTCTGCGTCGGCAGACGGTACGGATCGCGGCGGGCACGCTGGACGGGAAGCACTGGTCCTTCACGGGCTACGCCGGGCCCTGGGGCATCTGCCTATGGACCACCGGCGGCGCCAGTGACAGCTGCCTGGGGCGCTCGACCCTCGGGCCACCTGCGGGTCGTCGGCTGGACCGCTTACCGGGCCTCGGGCCAGGTGCTCGGCAGCGGGCCCAGCTGGCGGACCTGCTAGCCCTGCGCCCCAGGCTGCTGGTTGCCTGCGCGGGCCCGGCCGTGCCACGGCCGGGCCCGCTGGGCTGCCAGTTACCTCGGCGGCTGGTGGCCCGGTGTTACTTGGGCAGGAAGCAGAGGCCGGCGTGGCCGCTGGCGCCGCCGCACATAGTGCTCGTGTAGGGCTTGCCGTGGGCGTCGAGCCCGGTCTGGTTGTCGCTGGCGATCCACAGCCCGGCGCTGGTCAGCAGCATGTCGTCGGCGCCGAGTCCGCGGGACCGGACGTACAGGCCCTTGCCGTCGTTCTCGGTCAGCAGGGTGCCGGTGTTCTCCACGAAGCCGCCCATGCCCTGGGCCGAGACCGCGCCGGTGCCCGCGTTGTCGCAGCCGTCGCTGTTGTCGGCCCAGCGCTCATGGCCGCCGATGTAGAGGGTCCCGTATCCGGCGGCCACCGAGTACAGCGAGTCACAGCCGGTGTAGTTGACCCAGAAGTGCGAGACGCTGGTCTGGGTGACGGGGAACCGGGACACCGAGTCGCACAGCCCCGACCGGGCCTGCAGGCTGTTGCCGTCGGGCTGGTAGCCGGTGTCGGCAAGGTAGATCGCCGTGCCGGTCGGCCCCCAGGCCGCGGCCCGGATGTAGAACGGCTCGGTGGTCCAGCAGTGCGCGTCGAACTCCGGCGATGTCCAGCCGGTCAGCCGGGCCCTGTCCTTGTCGAGCGAGATCATGAAGATCTGCTGCCGCGGCTGGCCCGCCACCGAGGTGAAGTCGCCCTCGACCAGCAGCCGTCCCCCGTCGGGGCTGATCTGCTGGTTGTAGACCCGGGTCGCGTTGCTGACCACGCCGGGGTAGGAGTAGTTGCCGGAGATGTCCAGGCGCAGGTAGGCGTCCGGCTTGCCGGTGGTCGGGCTGAGGCCGACGAAGTAGCGGGCGGCGGCGCCGTTGATCTTGGTGAAGTAGCCCCCGGTCAGCAGCCGGCCGCCGTGCAGCAGCAGCGTTTGCACGCTCCCGGTGGCATCGCCCTCGAAGCCGGAGCGCACCGCGCCGCCCGCGGTGTCCACCGCGGCCACGTTGTGACGGGTCTTGCCGTGCACCTGGCTGAAGGTTCCGCCCAGGTAGGCCGTGGTGCAGTTGCTGCCGACGGCGACCGAGTTGACCTGGCCGTTGACGTTCGGGTTCCAGCTCGTGACGGCGTAGGGCCGGGTGGCCTCGAAGCTGAACGCGTTGCTGCGGTGATAGATGATGAACTTGCCGGTCTTCGGGTTGCGGCCGAGGATCAGCTGGAACGTGCCGACGGCGTACATGCGCGAGCCGCACTGCACGATCTGCCTGATCTGGTTGGTCTTGCTGGTCTTGGCCAGCAGGTGCGGGGGCCACTGGGCGGGGGCGCAGCTCACCGCCCCGGACGGGCGCGGGCAGGGGCTCGCGGTGCTCGCGGTGCTCGCGGTGCTCGCGGTCGAGGTCGAGGTCGTGCTGGCCGCCGTCGCGGCCTGAGCCGGGGCGGCACCCACCCCCAGTACGGTCGTGCCGAGCATGGTGGTGCCCAGCAGCGTGGCCGCCGTGACGGGCACCAGGACTAGGTTGCGCAAAAGCGGCACTTAAGATCGCCTTCATCCGGGTATTCGGGTATGTGCGAGCCCCCGAGCCAGTTTAGGAAGAGCTACTACGCGATGTCGGCGCTCGCCGTAATTGAGTGAAGCCTGAGCGTGTCCTGGGCTCGGCCCGGGAGCGCCGGACCAGACGCGCGGGCAACGCCGCCCGGGCCGTCCACTATGACCCGTCCTGGCCTGGTCCGCGGGCGGTGTGCTTGGCTTGAGCCCGTGACCACGACTACTTTCTGCGAGCGCGTCCGGAATGGTGATGTCGTCTACGGCGGGTGGCTGTCGGTGCCGAGCGCGGTCAGCGCACGGGCCCTGGCCGGCTCGGGCGTCGACTACGTCTGCATCGACCTCCAGCACGGCGGCGCCACCGAGCCCGACCTGCCCGAGCTGACCAGCGCCATCCGCCTGGCGGGCGCGGCGCCGCTGGGCCGCGTCCGGCACGCCCACCCGGCCGATATCGGCCGGGCGCTGGACCTGGGCTGCGACGGCGTGATCGTGCCCAACGTGGACTCGGCCGAGCAGGCCCGGTCGGTCGTGGGGGCGTGCCGGTTCCCGCCGGACGGCTACCGGTCCGCGGGCGGCGTGCTGGCCACCCCCGAGCTGCCGCTGTGCATCCTGATGGTCGAGTCACAGTCGGCGATGGCCGACCTGCCGGAGACCCTGAAGATCCCGGGCGTGGACGGCATCTACGTGGGCCCGCGGGACCTGTCGCTGGCCCTGGGCCGTCCGCTGGACCCGGCCGACCCGGTGCTGCGGCCGGCCTTCGAGCGCGTCTGGGCGCTGTGCGCCGAGGCGGGCAAGCCGGTCGGGGTGCACTCCACGGACGGTCCGACCGCCCGGCTGTACCGGGAGAACGGCTGCCGCCTGGTCACCGTGGTCAACGACAACATGGCGATCAAGCGGGAGAGCGCGGCCGGCCTGGCCGAGGCCAAGGGCTGACGCCCTACGGCTGACGCCCTACGGCTGACGCTGGCGGTGCCCTCACCCGGCGCGGGGGACGGCAGGCCATTGCCTATGCTGTGGACTTAGCCGGAACGCCAGTGTGTTTCATGCACAGTGCCCTTGGAGGCAGACATGGGACTGATGGACAAGGTCAAGGCGCAGGCTGGTCAGCTCGCTCAGAAGACTCAGGAAACCGCGCGCGAGGGCAAGGCCCGCCTGGACCAGGCGCAGGCCAACCGGCGTGCCGACATGTTGCTGCGCAACCTCGGTGCCCTGGTCTACTCCGAGCGCACCAACCGGGGCACCCCCGACACCGACGAACAGGTCAACAAGCTCATCGGCGACATCTCGGCCCACGAGGCGGAGAACGGCATCAACCTGTCTCAGAGCAAGTCGGCGACCGTGCCCCCGCAGGGCGGCCCGGAGCAGGGCGGGCCTGAGCAGGGCGGGCCTGAGCAGGGCGGCCCTGAGCAGGGCGGCCCTGAGCAGGGCGGGCCGTCCTAGCCCGGGGACGGCACCACGTTCCCGCCCCAGGCCTGACGGCGAGGCCGGCCTGATCCGCAGCGGCCGGCCTAGACCCCGCAGGCCTAACGGCAGGCGTCCTGAGCGGCGGTCCTGGCCTGGCCAGGGGATGAGCCCTGGCCAGGCGACCCTGTCCCGGACGGCGGGCCGTGCGGCCGGTGCCGGTGATGCCCGGCATGTCGCTGAGGCCGCCCGTGGTGCCCGGCTCGGGCCTTTCGGGCCGCGCCCGCGGGCGGCTGGTCGTTCCTGATCTGCGCGAACAGTCGTCCGGCCTGGCTCTTGCTCCACAGCACCGCCGACTCACCCGTGGGCGTCTGGTAGTCGTAGCTGGACAGCGGCACGGTGGTGAAGCTGACATCCCCAGGCCGGATGCCGCGCAGCTCGCTGGCCAGGCCCACGACGTTGAAGCCCTGGTCGACCCGGACCGCCGCGGTCACCGTGTCCAGCACATGCCGCAGCCGGAACGGGTCGCTCAGCGTGCCCGCGCTCACCGCCTGGCTGAGCAGGGTGGCCAGCAACTGCTGCTGGTCGCCGATCCGGGCCAGATCGGACGTGGCGAAGGAATGCCGGTCGCGGGCGAATTCCAGTGCGGTGATGCCGTCCACGTGGTGGGCCCCGGCGGCCATGTGCAGGCCGCTGTAGGGATCGTCGACGGCATAGGGCAGGCAGATGTTCACCCCGCCCATGGCGTCGATGACCTTCACGAAGCCGAGGAAGTTGACCTCGATGTAGTCGTTAATGGTGAGCCCGGTATTGGCCTCGACCGTGCGCACCATCAGCCGCGGTCCGCCGAGTCCGAACGCGGCGTTGATCTTGTTCATGCCGTGGCCGGGAATGTTCACCCAGGAGTCCCTGGGCAGGCTGACGACCTGCACGTAGCTGTGATTGGCCGGGACATGGGCCAGCATGAGCGTGTCGGAGTTGTCGCTGACCGCGTGGCCGACGTGCAGCCGGACCTGCTGGCGGCGGGTCAGCCCGGCCCGGATGTCCACCCCCGCGACGAGGATGTTCAGCGGCCCGCTGCTGGGCGTGCCCGACGTGCCCGCGTTGAGGCGGTGCACGTGGTTGCTGACGTAGCTGGTGAGCATCCACGCGCCGCCCGAGGTCACCAGCACCAGCGAGGACATCGCGGCCAGCAGGGCCAGCAGGGCGCGCTGCTGGCGGGCTCGCCGGCCGGCCGCGATCTGGGCCATCAGCCGTTGCTGGGCGGCCATCGGCGCGGGCCCGCGGTGACCGCCGGACCGGCTGCGGCCGGGTGACGGGACCGGCCGGCCAGGGCCACCGTCGGGCCCCAGCGAGTGGTCACCGTCAGTCATCCATCCCCCTGGCGGAACGGCCGCGGCCGATCATCCTGCGTTGCTCAACTGTGCTGGTCAACTGTGCTGGTCAACTGTCACTCAACGTTAGGCCACGGTTTTGGCGGTTCGCCGTATTACGGCGTCGACTTTACGCCGTCTGGGGCAATGGCCGGCGTAACGGCGCGCAATGTCCGTCCTGGGGCGCCGGCCCGCCCGCCCGGCCGCCCCGACCCGCGGTGGACGCCGCGGGCGCCCGGGCCCGGGCATTTGTTACCAGCGGGTAGGTCGGGGTACGTTACTAGTCAGTAGAACAGTTGCCGTCGCCTGCGGGGAGGCCGCGATGGGTCACTTCAAGAGCAACCTCCGGGACATCGAGTTCAACCTGTTCGACGTGCTGCGGCGCCAGGACCTGCTGGGGCGCGAGCCGTTCGGAGAGGTGGACGAGGAGACCGCGCGGGGCATCCTGGACGAGGTCAACCGGCTGGCCAGCGGCCCCGTGGCCGAGTCGTTCGCCGACGCCGACCGGCACCCGCCGGTGTTCGATCCCGCGACGCACTCCGTCCAGATGCCCGAGGGGTTCAAGCGGTCGTACCAGGCATTTGTCGACGCGGAGTGGTTCCGGCTCGAGCTTCCCGCCGAGCTGGGCGGCACCAGCGTCCCGCGCACCCTCGCCTGGTCGGTGGCCGAGCTGATCCTGGGGGCCAACCCGGCGGTCTGGATGTACGCCACCATGGGCTCGTTCTCACGGGCGCTGTGGGAGCTGGGCACGCCCGAGCAGCGCCGCGTCGCCGAGCACGCGGTCAATAGCCAGTGGACCTACACGATGGTGCTGACCGAGCCCGACGCGGGCTCCGACGTGGGCGCGGGCCGGACCAAGGCGGTTCAGCAGGACGACGGCACCTGGCACATCGAGGGCGTCAAGCGGTTCATCACCAGCGCCGAGCACGACCTGACCGGCAACATCCTGCACCTGGTGCTGGCCCGGCCCGAGGGCGCCGGGCCGGGCACCAAGGGCCTGTCGATGTTCCTGGTGCCCAAGTACCAGGTCGGCCCCGACGGTGAGCTGGGCGAGCGCAACGGCGTCTACGTGACCAACGTCGAGCGCAAGATGGGCCTGAAGGCCTCGACGACCTGCGAGCTGACCTTCGGCGCCGAGCACCCGGCCGTCGGGACCCTGGTGGGCGACGTCCATGACGGCATCCGGCAGATGTTCTTCATCATCGAGGCGGCCCGGATGATGGTCGGGACCAAGGCGATGTCGGCGCTGTCCAGCGGCTACCTCAACGCCCTGGACTTCGCGCGCAACCGGGTGCAGGGCGCGGACCTGACCCGGATGACCGACAAGGGCGCCCCGCGGGTCACGATCATGCACCACCCGGATGTGCGCCGGAGCCTGATGCTCCAGAAGTCCTACGCCGAGGGCCTGCGCGCCCTGGTCCTGTACGCGGCGAGCATCCAGGACCGGATCCAGGTGGCCACGGCCGCGGGCCAGCGGGACGATGAGGCCGCGGCGCTGAACGACCTGCTGCTGCCCCTGGTCAAAGGGGTCGGCTCGGAGCGGGCGTTCGAGCTGCTGACCCAGTCGCTGCAGACCCTGGGCGGCTCGGGCTACCTCCAGGACTACCCGGTCGAGCAGTACCTGCGGGACGCCAAGATCGACAGCCTCTACGAGGGCACCACGGCGATCCAGGGCCTGGACCTGTACTTCCGCAAGATCGTCCGCAACCAGGGCGCGGCGCTCAGCCGGCTGACCGGTGAGATCAGGGAGTTCGCCGCGGCGGACGGCGGCAACGGCCGGCTGAAGGCCGAGCGGTCCGCGCTGCTCCGGGCGGCCGGCGACGTGGACGCCATGGTGGCCGCGATGCACGGCTACCTGGCGGGCAGCCTGGAGCAGCCGGCCGAGATCTACCGGGCCGGGCTGAACACCACCCGGCTGCTGCTGGCCCTGGGCGACCTGGTGATCGGCTGGCTGCTGGCGCGGCAGGCCGAGGTGGCGCTGGCCCGGCTGGACGAGGCCCCGCAGCCCGCCGACCGGTCGTTCTACGAGGGCAAGGTGGCGGGGGCGGCCTTCTTCGCGGCCACGGTCCTGCCGCGGCTGGCCGCGGAGCGCGAGATCGCGGAGACGACCTCGCTGGACCTGATGGAGCTGTCCGAGGACTCGTTCTAGCCCTCGGATCTCGAGCCTGGATAAGGCTGTGCGGCGGGCAAGACTTGCCGCGCGGCCAGGGTGGACCCGCTTTACCTTGCCTTGCCAGGGGCAAGGTGGCGGGTTTAGCGTCGCATGAGGCTATGCACAACTCGCACGGGCGGCATGTTTTCGTGCTACGGGGGGGCGAGAAATGCGACGGTTCATTGCTTTGGCGTGCGCTTCGGCGCTCGGTATCTCACTCAGTGCGGCTTACGTGGCGCAGGCATCGGCGGCCGCGCGGACACCGGCCAGCGGCAGCACCACGATCGTGGTGTCGCCCGGCCAGTCCATCCAGGCCGCGGTCAACCTGGCCCGGCCGGGCGACACCGTCCTGGTCCGGGCCGGGGTGTACCGGCAGAGCGTGCAGATCCGCACGGACAACATCACGCTGCGAGGCTCGGGTAACTCGCTGCACGGCACGGTGCTCATCCCGCCGCGGCACAAGGTGAGCAGCGCGTGCAATGCCGCGTTCGGGCCGACCGGGGTCTGCATCCTGGCCAAGCAGGTCGGCAAGAACGGCGCGGTGATCCAGCCGGTCCGCGGCGACACCATCCAGCGCCTGTACGTGGCCGGCTTCGGGGAGAACGGCGTGTTCGGCTACGGCACGGACCGCCTGACGGTCACCCACGTCACCGCGGTGCGGGACGGCGGCTACGGCATCTCGCGGTTCGTGTCCACCCGGACGCTGTTCGCCCACGACGTCGCGATCGGCAACGACGAGGCCGGCTTCTACGTGGGCGACTCGCCGGACGCGGCCACGGTCGTGCGCCACAACCTGGCCGAGGGCAACACGCTGGGCATCTTCGTCAGGCACGCCAGGGGCGTCGCGGTGACGGGCAACCTGGCCGTCAGGAACTGCCAGGGCATCCTGGTCCTGGACGACGGTCAGCGGGGCGGCGCGGGCAACGCGGTGATCGAGCACAACACCGCCACCGCCAACAACAAGTTCTGCGCGAAGAACGACGACACGCCGGTGAACCTGCAAGGCGGCGGCATCCTGCTGCTGGGCGCCACCAACGTCCTGGTCGCGCACAACCTGGTGACCCACAACGCGGGCCGGCAGCTGAACTCGGGCGGCATCGTGGTGCTCAGCGCGCGTCAGCTGACCCACGGCCACAACCCGAAGAACATCCTGGTCACCCGCAACACCCTGCGCCGGAACCGGCCGTTCGACCTGCGCTGGGACGGCACGGGGGTCAACGTGGCGTTCGTCAAGAACCGCTGCGCCACCTCGAGCCCGGCCGGGCTCTGCTCCCGGTAACCGGAAGCCGGTAGCTGAGGCGCTGGCGCCGGCGAAACAGCCGGCGCCAGCCCCCCGCCGCCCCGGAAACCTCAGCTATTTCTCGTACTGGACGGCCGATCGGCCGGCCATTATGGGCCGGATCCGCACCTCGATCACCGCCCCGGGCGCGGGGTGAACGCGGTAGGCC
>JBOHCO010000525.1:0-3383 GCA_050698895.1 Streptosporangiaceae bacterium | reverse complement strand
GGCCGAGGACGACGGCGACGACCCGAGCGCCCCGGCGGCCAGCGCGCGGGCGGTGGCGGACCGGTGGGTGCTGTCCGGCGCCAAGACCGCGGTCCCGGCCGCCGCGCAGGCCGGGCTGTTCCTGGTGCCCGCGGCCACCGAGCCGGGCGGGACGGCGGTGTTCCTGGTCACCCCGGACGACGCCGGCGTGACCATGACCGCCCAGCAGGTCACCGGCGGGGCCTCGGCCGGGCGGCTGGAGCTGGACGGCGTCGAGCTGGCCGCGGACCGGCTGCTCGGCGCGCCCGACGGCCAGGTGGCGAGCTGGCTGGCCAGGCACGCCACGGTCGGCCTGTGCGCCCAGCAGCTCGGCGTGGTCGAGCGGGCCCTGGAGCTGACCGCCGAGTACGCCCGCAGCCGGGTCCAGTTCGGCCGGCCCATCGGCGCGTTCCAGGCCGTGGCCCAGCGGCTGGCCGACGCCTACGTGGACGTGGAGGCGGCCGGCCTGACCATGTGGCAGGCCGCCTGGCGGCTGGCGGCCGGCCTGCCGTGCGAGACCGAGATCGCCACGGCCAAGTTCTGGGCCGCCGACGCCGGCCACCGGGTCGCGCACACCGCGGTGCACGTGCACGGCGGCGTGGGCATCGACACCAGCTATCCGCTGCACCGCTACTTCACGGCCGCCAAGGCCGGGGAGTTCGCGCTCGGCGGGGCCACCACCCAGCTGCGCCGGATCGGCGCGGCCCTGGCCAGCGCGGGCTGACCGGGTCGACTAACCAGGCCGGACATGGAAAACCCGGCCCACGAGGGGCCGGGTGGTGCACGGGATTTAGCATAACGCCGCTAGCGCGTGGCT
Organism: Streptosporangiaceae bacterium; assembly: GCA_050698895.1. Taxonomy (GTDB): domain Bacteria; phylum Actinomycetota; class Actinomycetes; order Streptosporangiales; family Streptosporangiaceae; genus DASUBV01. Next base: position 2,548 of record JBOHCO010000525.1, on the reverse strand, counting down.
GATTCGCGCCCGCCCCTCGCGGTCGCCGCGTGCTACCAGCCCTCGGGCCGGCGGTACGGGCCGACCGGGTCGGGAAGCTGATGTTCCTTGAGGCCGGCCGCGGACAGGCGGGCCCAGGAGTGCCGGCCGGCCCCGGTTTCCGGGCTGCCGCGCAGGTCGCCGGCCAGGTAGCTGTGCGAGGGATTGATCAGCCGGTCACGTAGGTGCCGTACTCGATGTGGTCCACGCTGCCCCCGGCGGCCAGGGCCCGCAGGTAGCCGTCCTGGTCGGCTCGGCTCGAGTCGTGGGCGGCCGCGTCCGGCCGGGGGTTCCCGGCCGCACAGGCCCCTGGCTCCGTAGCAGAGGTTGAAGCGTCGACGTAGACACCGACACGCATCAGGGCAAGCTAGCACCCGGCCCGCGGGCCGGATGGCGCCCGGCCGGGGGGTCACCCGGCGCCGGCGAAGATGGCCAGGCTGTGCTGGGCGGCCGGGCCGCTGCCGATGGCGGTGCCGACCAGACCGGGGGGCAGGTCCGCCTGGACCGGGACATCGCTGCTGGCGGTGCTGCCGGTGCCCAGCTGGCCGGAGCTGTTCTCGCCCCAGGCCAGCACGGCGCCCGTGGTGGTCAGGGCCAGGCTGTGGAAGCAGCCCTCGGCGATCGACTTGACCTTGACGCCAGTGGGCAGCTTGACCCCGACCGGCTTGTCACTGCTGGTGGTGGTGCCGTTGCCGAGCTGGCCGGCGTTGTTATTGCCCGAGGCCAGCAGCGCGCCCTTCGAGAACAGCAGCATGCTGTCGTCGCAGCCGCCGAACAGGCCGGTGACGCTGCCCAGCGGCTGCCCGCGGATCAGGATGATGATCGGGACCGGCGTGGTCGTGCTGGTGGTGGTGCCGTCGCCGAGCTGGCCCTCGGAGTTGTCCCCCCAGGCGAACAGTCCCTGGCTGGTGTTGGCCAGGGAGAAATTGCAGCCCCCGGCGATGGTGGTGACCCTGGCCCCGGCCGGCAGCCTGACCTTGACCGGGGTGTGCCGGTTCTTCTTGCTGCCGTCGCCGAGCTGGCCATCCTGGTTGTGGCCCCAGGCGTACAGCTTGCCGGTGCTGGTCATGGCCAGGCTGTCGTAGCAGCCGGTGCTGATCGCGGTCACCTTGGCGCCCTTGGGCAGCTTCACCCGGACCGGGGCGTGCCGGTTCTTGGTGGTGCCGTCGCCGATCTGGCCGTAGCCGTTGAGGCCCCAGGCCAGGACCGTGCCGGTGCTGGTCAGGGCCAGGTCGTGAGCGCAGCCGGCCCGGACCGAGGTCAGCTTGGTGCCCTTGGGCAGCTTCACCGTCACGGGCTTGCTCCGGGCGGTCGCGGTGGTGCCGTCGCCGAGCTGGCCGAAGGTGTCGTTGCCCCAGGCCAGGGCGGTGCCCTTGGTGGTCAGCGCGACGCTGTCCTGGCAGCCGGCCCGGGTGGCCGTTGGCGTGACGCCGCTAGGCAGCCTGACCTGGACCGGCGTGTCGCTGACCGGCGTACGGCTGCCGTCGCCCAGCTCGCCGTCGTTGTCGGTTCCCCAGGCCCGCATCGTGGGCGAGGTCGACAGCGTCCGGGTGGGATTCGGGGCAAAGACGGCGGCGGCGCTCCCGGCGACCGCCGCGGACCCCGCCCCTGGCGCCATGGCCGCCGAGATGGCCAGGGCCGCGGGTAGCATCGCGGCCCCCGCGATGGCCGCTGCCCGGCCCCGGCTGACGCGCCGGTACCGGCCGTCCGGTGTGGCCCGCTCCCTCATGCCGCCCCTCCTCGGCCCGACAGAAAGACCAGGTCAAACGATATGCCATGACGAGCCCAATAGCCATACATGACCAATTCATCACCCATATTTGGGGGCTCGGATTAATTACAGGCCGCTGGGCCAGGAGATCGATTCCGGGGCGACCAGCGGCGTGCCGACCTCGAGCTGGATCCGGGCGTGCGCGGTCAGCGGGATGTCGCGGGGGCTGCCCGTGAACACCTTCCCGTTGTAGATCGCCGTGACGTGCCCGCGGGCGGGCCCGACCTGCCCCGGCCCGAGCGGCTGGCCCCACTCGTCGAAGAACTCGCCGAGCGTGTAGGTGCGGTGCACCGGCGACTCGATGTGGATGATCCCGTCCCCGGCGTGCGTGTGCAGCCAGTAGAAACAGGTCCCGCTGGTCACGAACGGACCCTGCGCGGTCTGCTGGGCATGGGCGCCGGGCACCCCGATCCCGGCCGGGACCTGGCGTGGCGAGCCGTTCACGAACACGGTCAGGTGCGCGTGGATGTGGAACAGCGTCTGCTCGCTGGTCTGGCAGCCGATGCCGTCCACGCTATGGCCGGTGGCGATGGTGGCCGTGCTGGCCAGCGGGGTGACGCCGGGCACGGGGACGCCCTCGGGACCCATCGGGCCGGGCGCGGGCGCGGCCCGGAGCCGGCCCAGCGAGCTCAGCGCGGTCAGCTGTGATGACGACGGCCCCCCGGCGCCGGGCGTGCCGCTGCCGCCGGTGACGGCCAGCGTGATGCCGGCCGCCGCGCCGGCCGCGATCACGGCCGCCGCCGCGCCGCCCAGCCAGCG
>JBOHCO010000524.1:0-2232 GCA_050698895.1 Streptosporangiaceae bacterium | reverse complement strand
CTCCTGCGTGGTGATCGGCGCCGGGGGCATCGGGGCGTTCATCGTGGCCGCGGCCGCCTCGCTCGGCGCCGGGCCGCTGATCGCGGTGGACGTGGCCGGAGGCCGGCTCGACACCGCGGCCGCGCTGGGCGCGACCAGCACCATCAACGCCGAGCGCCAGGACGCGGTGGCCGCCGTGCTCGCCGCCACCGGCCAGCAGGGCGCGCACGTGGTGATCGAGGCGTCCGGGGCCCCGGCCAGCCCGGCCGCGGCGCTGCGGATGGCCCGCCGGGGCGGCGACGTGGTGATCGTCGGCCTGCAGCCCGCACCCGCGCTGGTGGACCTGTTCGCGGTGTCGACCAGGGAGGTCGACGTGCACGGCACCCTGGCCCACGTCTGCGGCGAGGACCTGGCCCGGGCGGTGGCGCTGCTGGCCGGCTCGGCGCTGGCCCCCGCCGTGCTCGGCGACGTGATCAGCCTGGACGACCTGGTCGAGGGCGGCCTCCGGCCGCTGGCCGAGCGCAAGGCCCACGGCAAGATCGTCGTGGACGTATCGGGCTCGGCCTGATCCTCTGACCCTTGACCCAGATGCCACTGATAACAGCAAGAAGCGCCGCCGCCGAGTACCGGGAAGGACGCCCATGCCCAGGCCCCTGCGAGCGCAGAGCCACGTCGGGATCACCGTGCGGGACCTCGACGCGTCCGTGTACTTCTACCACGACCTGCTCGGCCTGGAGATCAGCACCGAGCCCAGCGGCTGGTTCGAGGGCCCTGAGCTGGGCCACGGCGTCGGGGTCCCCGGCGCCGCGCTGCGCCAGGTCTGCCTGCGGCTCGGCGACACGATGCTGGAGCTGCTGGAGTACGCCGCACCGCCGTCGCCGACCGAGCGGCCGCTGCTGTCGCACAGCGTCGGGGCCAGTCACGTGGCGTTCCAGGTGGACGACATCGAGACGGTGAAGGCGGAGCTGGAGGGCCACGGAGTCCCGTTTTTCTCGGAAGTCAATGTCGTCGACGACGGAGTGCTGGCCGGCTGGCGCTGGGTGTACTTCGCCGACGCCGACGGTTACCCGCTGGAGCTGGTCGAGAACGCCTACGAGCGGCCCGGCGGCCACGCCGCCGGGATCGCCCGCTACCTGGAGACCCGGCCCCCGGCCCCGGCCTCCAGCCCTGCCCCCTAGACCCGATGCCACTAGCCCCCGATCCTGAGAGGTGATCATGCGCGCCCTGCGGTTCCACCAGGCCCGCGAGCTGTGCGTGGAGAAGGTCCCCGAGCCCGGCCCGCCCGGCCCCGGCGAGGTGCTGCTGCGGCCCGTGATGTGCGGGATCTGCGGCACCGACCTGCACGAGTACACCGACGGGCCCATCGTCACCCCGGCCCGGCCGCACCCGCTCACCGGCGCCGGGCTGCCGCAGATCATGGGCCACGAGTTCGCCGCCCGGGTCGCCGGCGTCGGTGACGGCGTCAGCCACGTGCGCGAGGGCGACCTGTGCACGGTCATGCCGCTGATCTCCTGCGGCCGGTGCCCCGAGTGCCTGCTGGGCCGCAATCACCTGTGCCGCACCATGGCCTGCACCGGGCTGAGCAGCGCCTGGGGCGGCCTGGCCGACCTGGCCCTGGTGTCCGGCCGCCAGGTGGTGCCGGTCCCGGAGTCCATGATGCCGCAGCAGGCCGCGCTCATCGAGCCCGCCGCGGTCGCCGCCTACGGCGTGGACCGTGGCCGGCTCCAGCCCGGCCAGACCGTGCTGATCACGGGGGCCGGGCCCATCGGCTCCCTGGCCGCCATGTACGCCCTGGCCGCCGGCGCCCGCCGGGTGATCGTCTCCGAGCCCGACCCGGTCCGGCGGCAGCGGGCGGCCAGCCTCGGCGTGGACTTGGGCGAGGTGGTCACAGCCGACCCGGCCGCGGGCCCCGTGACGGACGTGGTCAGCGAGCTGACCGGCGGGATCGGCGCCGACCTGGCCGTCGAGTGCGCCGGGCATGAGAGCGCGCTGAACCTGTGCCTGGACGCCGTGCGCCCCGCGGGCACCATCGTGCAGACCGCCCTGCACATCCGCCCGGTCGCGATCCGGGCCGAGACCCTGGCCCTCAAGGATCTGTCGCTGATCGGCACCTGGTGCTACCCGGTCCAGGACTTCCCCCGGATCGTCGGCCTGGTGGCCAGCGGCCGGCTGCCCGCCGAGCGGGTGATCAGCTCCGTGGTGCCCCTGGAGTCGGCGGTCAGCGGCGGCTTCGAGCCGCTCATCACCCGGGGC
>JBOHCO010000523.1:0-2304 GCA_050698895.1 Streptosporangiaceae bacterium | reverse complement strand
CCGGGCACCAGCCCGGCGGCGGCCTGCTCGCCGACGAGCGCGCGGCGCTGCGCGGCGTACGACGCGGACAGCAGGGCGGCCAGCGGCACGTCGGTCTGCCGCGGGTCGCCGTACCAGGCCTCCCGGTCGGCGAAGGCCAGCTTGGCGCACTCGGTGACCGTGTGGATGAAGTCGGCGCTGCCCGGGCCCATTTGTTCGAGATCAAACCCGTCCAGCAGGGCCAGCTGCTGGAGGAACACCGGGCCCTGGCCCCAGGGGCCGGTCTTGCACACGGTGAAGCCGCGGAAGTCGAGGGTGACCGGCGGCTCGGCAGACGCCCGCCAGCCGGCCAGGTCGGCGCCGGCCAGCAGGCCGCGGTGGCGGGTGCCGGAGGTGTCCATGACTTCGGCGGTGGCCAGGTAATCGGCGATGGCCTCGGCCACGAAGCCCTCGTAGAAGGCCCGCCGGGCAGCCTCGATCTGGGTCTCGCGGCCCGGGCCGGCCGCCTCGGCCTCGGCCAGGATCCGCTGGTAGACCTCGGCCAGGACGGGGTTGGCGAACCGGGCGCCGGGAGCGGGCACGCCGTCGGCCAGGTAGACCTCGGCGGAGCTGGGCCAGTGCTCGCGGAACAGGCCGGCCACGCCGGCGATGGCGGTGCTCGCGGTGGGCAGCATGGGGTAGCCGTCGCGGGCGTAGCCGATGGCGTACTGGAGCACCTCGCGCAGCGGCAGGGTGCCGTGCCGCTCGAGCAGCAGCATCCAGGTGCCGAACGCGGCGGGCACGACCGCGGCCAGCAGGCCGGTGCCGGGGACCAGGTCGAGCCCGAGGTCGGCATAGGCGGCCAGGGTCGCGGCGGCGGGCGCGGGACCCTGGCCGTCGAGGACGAACACGGCCTGGCCGGCGGCGTCGTAGCCGATGACGGGGACCTCGCCGGCCGGGCCGTTGAGGTGCGGCTCGACGACCTGGAGCACGAACCCGGCGGCGACGGCGGCGTCGAAGGCGTTGCCGCCCTGCTCCAGGACGGCCATGCCGGCGGCCGAGGCCAGCCAGTGCGTGGAGGCCACCATCCCGAACGTGCCTGCGAGCTGCGGCCGGGTGGTGAAGGACGGGGCGGCGGGGTACGCGTCGGGGGGCATGGAACCGACGCTACCGGGGAAAGCCCAACCGCAATGACCCGGGCCGCGTCATATGGGACGCATGCTCATGAGAGTGTGCCGAGTAGCCTGACCCGCACCTGAAGGAAGACTGATGATCCCATCTGCCCCGGCCGCCCGGCGCGTGATCGCCGCCGCGGCTCTCGCCTCTGGCGTCGCCCTGCTGGCCGCGTGCGGGTCTAAGGCGTCGCCGTCGTCCGGCGGGACGACGACGAAGACGTTCACCACCACGGCGTCACCCCCGGCCTCGGGCTCAGCGCCGAGCCCGTCCAGCAGCAGCGCGCCGGCAGGCCCGGCCGCCTGCGTGACGTCGGCGCTGTCGGCCAGCCTGGGCCAGGGCAACGGCGCGGCGGGCAGCACGATCATCCCGCTGGAGTTCCGCAACACCTCGAGCTCGGCCTGCACGCTGTTCGGGTATCCGGGCGTGTCGTTCGTGACCGGGCCGGGCGGCAGCCAGATCGGCAACTCGGCCAGCGAGGACAGCGCGACGCCGCGCCAGTCGGTCACGCTGGCGGCCGGCTCCACGGCGCACGCGCTGCTCCAGGTGGCGGTGGCCCAGAACTACCCGCCGTCGCGCTGCCACCTGGTGCAGGCGCACTGGCTCAAGATCTTCCCGCCGGGCGAGACGGCGCCGCTGTACGTCAAGTTCAACTCGGCCACCTGCACGGCCAAGTCGATCCGGGTCCTGGCGGTGCAGACGGTCCAGCCGGGCGCGGCCAACTCCTGATCGCGGGCGGTATCGGCGGATCCGCGGGGATCTGCCGGGCCGCCGGGAGATCCGGGCCGCGCAGGAAACAACCGTGCTGGCCGGATATTGCGTCGTACTTGACAGAGCCACTACCCCCAGTGACTCCGACGAGAAAGCGACGCCCCCGATGACGCTGCTCGCACCCCCTGACCGGCCTGCCCGCTTCCGGACCCCGGGCCGCCGCGCGCTGGTCACCGTCCCGGTCGTGCTGGCCGTGGCCTGCGCCGGGTTACTGACGGCCTGCTCCGGCCCGGCCGGCCACCCGCGCGCGGCCGGTCACGGCGCGCGCCGGCTGCCGGACACGACCTCGCCGCACCCGGCGCCGACGGTGGTGCACCCGACGACGCCCGCGCCGCGCACCTCGGCGCCGCCGGGGCCCCAGCCCGGCCGTTCGGGCACCGCGCCGACCTCCGCCGGCCCGGC
>JBOHCO010000522.1:0-2473 GCA_050698895.1 Streptosporangiaceae bacterium | reverse complement strand
GGGCTGGGCCGCTCCGTTGGGCTGGGCCGCTCCGTTCGGCTGGGCCGCTCCGTTGGGCTGGGCCGCTCCGTTCGGGTGGGCTGCGCCGTTGGGCTGGGCTGCGCCGTTGGGCTGGGCTGCTCCGTTGGGCTGGGCCGCGCCGTTCGGGTGGGCCGCGCCATTGGGCTGGGCCGCGCCGTTCGGGTGGGCCGCGCCGTTCGGCTGAGCGGCGCCGTGGTAGCCCGCCGGGGTGCCGTTCTGCGGCACCCGCGGGTACTGCCCCTGGGGGGTGCCCCGGCCCGCGTTGCCCTGGCCCGCGTTGCCCGGCCAGCGCGCGGTCACCCTGGCCGGGGCGGCCGGCACCGCCGGGGCCGTGCCCTCCAGCCGGGCCGTCGCGGCGTTGATCCGGGCCATCAGGTCGGCGTCCTCGCGGATCTCCTCGTTGGTGGGCGAGAACGCGAGAATGCCCGCGAAGACCAGCGACACCACGCCGATCCCGATGATCAGCGGGAGCAGGAAGCCCTCGGCGGTCGGGCCGGATCCGGCCATCCCGTTCATGCGGCGCATTTCCATCGCGGCCATGCCGGTGTAATGCATGCCGCTCACCGCCACGCCCATGATCATGGCCGCGCCGGCCGTGTGCCAGAACCCGCGCAGCCGCAATGCCGCCCACAGCGCCGCCGTGGCCGCCACGATCGCGATCACGATCGACAGGGCGAACAGCGTCGGCTTGTAGGTCATCGACGCGGGCATCTCCATGGCCGCCATGCCCAGGTAGTGCATGCTGGCCACGCCGATGCCGGTGATCACGCCCGCGAGCAGCAGGTTCCGCCAGTTCGGCCGGCCGAAGCCGACAATCAGCAGGCCGATGAAGACGACCACCACCGCGATCAGCATGCTGCCAATAGTGATGGGCACGTTATAATGGATCGTCATTCCCGGTATGGTGTAGCCGAGCATGGCAATGAAATGCATGACCCAGATCCCGGTGGTGCCGAGCGCGATCGCCGCCGCGGCCAGCCAGTTGACCCGCGCCCGGCCGGTGTAGGCATAGGCTCGGGTGGTGCAGCGCAGAGCGATAAATGCACCCAGGCAGGACATGACATAAGCGAGCGCAGGCGTTAGCAGGCCATAAGTAAAATTATGGACCGTCAGCATTAAAGACCCCTCCCCCTGACGTAAGCTGACTGAGACTACTACGTCGCACATGTCCTGTGCAGGCAGAACGTCCATAAGTCGTAATCTTTGCCCCAGGTTGGCCGGTGCGCGGGCGCTCGCAGGAGCGCCGGGCGCGCTAGCGTTCCGGGGTGACCGACTGCCTGTTCTGTGACCTGGCCGAGTCCGGCGGCGCGCACGTCGTGCTGGACGACGACACCGCGTTCGCGTTCCTGGATAACCGCCCGGTGTTCAAGGGCCACGTGCTCGTCATGCCGCGCGCGCACGCCGAGACCCTCGCTGACCTGCCCGGACCTGATGTCGGGCCGCTGTTCCTGCGGGTCCAGCGGATCGCCGCGGCCGTGCCGGGCGCGCTGGGCGCCCAGGGCACGTTCGTGGCCGTGAACAACAAGGTCAGCCAGAGCGTGCCGCACCTGCACGTGCACGTGGTGCCCCGGACCAAGGGCGACGGCCTGCGCGGCTTCTTCTGGCCCCGGCAGAAGTACGCCTCCGAGGAGGAGGCCGAGCAGTACGCGGCCCGCCTGCGCGACGCCCTGGGCGGGGCCTGACCCGCCGGCCGGCGCTCGCTGAGCCGCTGAGCTGATCCGCTCAGCGGATCAGGGAGAACAGCAGGCAGGCCGCCATCGTCGTCTCGGCGATGGCGCCGAGCACGTCGCCGGTGATCCCGCCCAGCCGGCGCACGGCCAGCGCGGTCAGCCCGGCCGAGACGGCCAGTCCCGCCGCCACCCCGACCGCGAAGACCCAGCCGAACGCCGCCGCGGCGGCCAGGTCGACCAGCACCAGCCCGGCCACCACCGGGCCCGGCACCGAGCCCGCCACCAGGGCGCCGAGCCCGGAGCCACGGGCCGCCGGGACCCCGCGGCGGCAGGCCGCCGTCATGGCCAGCCGCGAGGTCACCGCCGCCGCCACCACCGCGATGGCGCCGCGGCCGATCGACTCGGCCCGGGCCAGCGCGGCCACCTGCACCAGCAGGATCAGCACCAGCGCCACCACGCCGAACGGCCCGATGTCAGACTTCTTCATGATCGCCAGCGCGTCGGCGGCGGGCCGCCGGCTGCCCAGCCCGTCGGCCAGGTCGGCCAGCCCGTCCAGGTGCAGGCCCCCGGTCAGCGCGGCCAGCGTGCCGATGGCCAGCACGGCGGTCAGCAGCGACCCCAGCCGCCCTTCCTGGCCGGCCAGCCACAGCACCCCGGCCGCGGCCAGGCCGAGCAGCAGCCCGATCACGGGCGCCCACTCCATGGCCGGGCAGGCGGCCCGCCGCAGGTCGGCCGGGGGCGCCTCGGAGACTGCGGCGTCCGGTGCCGGGACCGGGGTCGCC
>JBOHCO010000521.1:0-1782 GCA_050698895.1 Streptosporangiaceae bacterium | reverse complement strand
AGACGGTGACGGTGAAGCCGGTGCGGGCGTGCAGGACCGCGTTGGTGGCCAGTTCGGTGACGACCATCGCGGCGTCGTAGGCCAGCGCGGCCTCGCCCCACTGCTGGAGCGTGTCGACCACGAAATGCCGGGCCGCGCGCGGTGCGCGGTCCGACCGCTCGAAGCTGCGGGCCGCCTCGGCCGGAGCCGCCGGGCCCGCGTGCGGGCCGCAGCCGGCCTCCGGTGCATCCGCGGCTAGCCGGCCCGCCCCGCCTGACATACCGGTCCATCTCCTGAGGTGCGTAATCTGCGCTACGCGTCATGGTACCCGCGGCTATCTCAGGACGGCCTAGAACAGGATGGCCACGATAGTTCCGATTCCGATGAACATTGTTAATTTCTCTAGCGCTTGAACGCGTCGCGGACGTTCTTGCCCGCGTCCTTGGCCTGCTCGCCGACCTGCCTGGCCGCGCCTCCGGCCCGCTCGGCCTGGCCGCTGGCCTCCAGGTAGGGATCGCCGGTAGCGCGGCCGGCGTCCTGCCGGGCGTGCCCCCGGGCCATCTGGAAACGATTCCGGAGCTTCTTCATGAGACCCATATCGGCCCCTTTCGGCTAATTGACAGCAGAACTGTCATCAGCTGCCCCGGATATCGCTATTCATGCGGCGGGACGGGCGGCCGGGGTGCTCGTCGTCGGGGCCGAGGTGGCCGGCGTCGGGCTGGGGGACGTGGAGGCCGGCTGGGGGCTGGGCGTGGGCGAGGGGCTGCTCTTGGGCGGCTTACCAGGCCCGTGTTTCTTCTTGTGCTTATGACCCTTCCCGTGGCCATGACCCTGGCCGTGGCCGGGCCCGCGCGGGCCGGGGGCGGCGGTGCTGGGGGCGGGCCCGGCGGTGAGCCGCCGGGCGCCCGTCACCACGACCACGCTCCTGGCGGGCACCCGGCCGGTGGGCTGGACGGACAGCACGACGCCGGGCGGCACCTGGTCGTCCAGCCGCCACCGGACGCGCACGATCAGGCCCAGGCGGCGCAGTTCGCGGCGCACGACCGGGACGGCCTGGCCGCGCAGCCGGGCGCCGTCGATCTCCACCATCCGCGCCCCGTTCGGCGCGGCGGCCGACGGGTGCTGGCCGTGCGGAGCGAACAGGCTGGCCAGCGCCCAGCCGAGCAGGGCGAGCACCGCCACGGCAGCCAGCCCGAGGGTCACCCGGCCGGGCCGGGCGGGTGCGGCACCCGGCGGGCGGGCCCAGCGCCGCGGGGGCGCCGGCGGACTGGCGGGTTCGGCCGGCCAGTACGGCTCGGCCGGCTCGGGCGAGAAGGCAGGCTCGGGAGGAAGGGCCGGCTCGGGCGGGCCGAAGCGCTCACGCAGCTCGGCGGCCCGGCGGGCGGCCTGGGCGGCGCTCGGCCGCAGCGCGGGGTCCCTGGCCGTGAGCGTCCCGATCAGCGTGGTGACCTCGGCCGGGACGCCGGGCGGGAGCGGGGGCCAGGCGCCGCTGTGGTGGGCGTCCGCGACCTGCGCGGGCGTCCCGGTGAAGGGCGGCTGGCCGGCCAGCGCCTGGTAGGCCACGACGCCCAGCGCGTACACGTCGCCCGCGGCGGTGCCCCGGCCCCCCTCGAGCCGTTCCGGGGCCAGGTAGCCGGAGGTGCCCAGCACGGTCCCGGCCGAGGTGAGCGAGGCGGCCCCGGCGGCGAAGGAGATCCCGAAGTCGGTCAGCTTCACCAGCCCGTCCAGGCTGAGCAGGATGTTCTGCGGCTTGATGTCGCGGTGCACCAGGCCCGCCTCGTGGGCCGCGGCCAGCGCCTCGCC
>JBOHCO010000520.1:0-3687 GCA_050698895.1 Streptosporangiaceae bacterium | reverse complement strand
GGATATCGGCGCTACCCGGGCCGCTGGCTAAGCCGGCCCGCGCGCCAGCCCATCGCAATGCTCGCCGCCACGGGCGGAGAGCGGGGGCAAACACATCATCGGGCCCGCCTGGCCCTGAATCCTTGGGCGCTGATAGCCGCCTGCCAGGCCGGACGCCCGTACATCACGACATTGATCCTGACGGCCTCGCCGCGCCACGGCTGAGCCGAGTGAGTGACGCACGCCCGTAACCGCCTGACGCATGCCTGAACCAAGCTAAGGAGCATTCCCGAATGTCGCAACAGACATCCGCGGCCGGAACGGCGCCGCCGCCGAGCGGTGCCGCCATCGAGGGCCGGCCCGCCGGGGCGGCCGGCCCCGCGGGGCGGCACCAAGGCCTGGCCCTGCTGGTCATCGCCACCGCCCAGCTCATGGTGGTGCTGGACGCCACCATCGTCAACGTCGCGCTGCCGAACATCCAGCACGCGCTCGGCTTCTCCGACTCCGGCCTGGAGTGGGTGGTCAACGCCTACGCGCTGACCTTCGGCGGGCTGCTGCTGCTCGGCGGCCGGGCCGGCGACATCCTCGGCCGCAAGCGGGTCTTCATCGCCGGGATCATCCTGTTCTCTGTCGCCTCGCTGCTGGGCGGCTTCGCCAACTCCGAGGCCTGGCTGCTGGGCGCGCGCGCCCTGCAGGGAGTGGGCGGCGCGATCGTCGCGCCGACAGCCCTGTCGCTGGTCACGACCAACTTCCCGGAGGGCGCGGCGCGCAACCGGGCCATGGGCGTCTACGCCACCATGAGCATCGCCGGCGCGGCGGTCGGCCTGCTGGCCGGCGGCCTGCTGACGACCTACTTCTCCTGGCGCTGGGTGCTGTTCGTGAACGTGCCGATCGGGATCGGCGTCGCCCTGCTGGCCCCGCGCGCCCTGGCCGAGTCCAAGCGCCACCCCGGCCGGCTCGACCTGCCCGGCGCGATCACCGGCACGCTGGGACTGGCCGCCCTGGTCTACGGCCTGTCCAGCGCGGCCACCACCCCCAACGGGGCGTCGCACTGGGGCGACACCAAGGTCCTCGCCTCGCTGGCGGCGGCGGTGGTGCTGCTGGTCTCGTTCCTGTTCATCGAGTCGCGCAGCGAGCACGCCCTGATGCCGCTGCGGATCTTCAGCAACCGCAGCCGGTCCGGGGCCTACCTGGTCATGCTCTGCCTGGGCACGGCGATGTTCGGGATGTTCTTCTTCCTGACCATCTTCGTGCAGGACGTCTGGCACTACAGCGCGCTCAAGACCGGCGTGGCCTATCTGCCCATGGTGGCCGTGATCATGGTCATGGCGGGGATCAGCACCCAGCTCGTGCCCCGGATCGGGGCCCGGCCGCTGCTGCTGGCCGCCTCGGCCATCGCCACCGGCGGGATGTTCTGGCTGTCACGGATCAACGAGCACAGCACCTACGTGAACGGCCTGCTCGGCCCGATGCTGGTCACCGCGGCCGGCCTGGGCCTGCTGTTCATGCCGGTGACCCTGGTCTCGCTGTCCAAGGTTGAGGACCGGGACGCGGGCCTGGCCTCCAGCCTGGTCAACACCGGCCAGCAGGTCGGCGGCTCGATCGGGCTGGCCATCCTCGGCACCGTGGCCTGGACCGTGGTGGCCAACACGGCCCGCAACTCGGCCGAGCACGCCAAGGCGGTCGCCGCCGCGGCGGCCCGGGCCGGGCACCCGCTGCCCAAGCCGAGCGCGGGCCAGCTGACCCAGGCCAAGGCGGCGATCTTCGACCACGCGCTGTCGGTCGGGTTCTCCCGCGGGTTCGTGGTCTCGGCCGCGATCATGTTCCTCGCGCTGATCGCCACGATCATCCTGATCCGCGTCACCCGCGAGGACCTCGCGGGCGTGGATCCGATGGCCGTCGGCTAGCGGCGGCCAGCCGCGCGCAGGGCCGGCCAGGCAAGGGCCGGGACCAGGTCTGGTCCCGGCCCTTCGCATTGCTAGGCGGACTCGGGGATGATCGCGACCGGGCAGTGGGCGTGGTTCAGCATGGCGTGGGCCAGCGCCGCCGGGCCGGCGTTGCCGGAGTCAGGGCCGCCGTCCCGGCCCAGCACCACCAGGTCGGCGCGGGCCGAGGCGCCGACCAGGATCCGGCTGGGCGAGGCGTGCACGGAGTCCTCGGCCACGTCCACGGCGGGGTACTTCTGCCGCCAGGGCGCGATCAGCCCGGCCAGCCACCTGGCCGCCTCGGGCGTGCCGCGCTGGGCCTCGCGACCGGACTCCCCGCCCCGGCCGGGCCGCAGCCCGGGCAGGAAGATCTGCCAGGCGTAGACCACGTGCAGCCGGGCCAGGCGGCGCTGGGCCTCCTCGAAGGCGAAGCCGAGCGCGCTGGCCTGGGCGCCGTCGTGCACGCCGACCACGACCTGCCGGTGCCCGGCCATGGCCTCCTCGCGCACCACCACCACGGGGCAGCCGGCGGTGAAAGCGACGTCGCGGCCCACCGACCCGAGCAGCAGGGCGGCGAAGCCGCCGCCCCCGCGCGAGCCCACGACGAGCATCGCGGCCCCGTCGGCAGTCTCGGCCAGCACGCTGGACGGCGCCCCCGGCAGCACCGCCGTGCTCACGCCCACGCCGGGCTCGACGGCCGCGGCCCGCGCGGCGGCCCCGGCCACGGCCTGCTCGGCCCGCTCGTGGACGACATCGGCGACGGCCGGCGGCCCGCTGTGCTGATACCAGGACATCCGCGGTGGAAGGGCCGGGACGGAGACAATCCGCAGCGGCCGGTCGCGCAGGGCGGCTTCGCGAGCCGCCCACTCGACCGCGCGCAGCGAGACGTCCGAGCCGTCGGTCCCGACGATGACGTGGCTGTCCGCCATGGTGCCTCCTCGCAGTAACACCGGACACTCCTGTTTCTACCGGTCCGGGAGCCGGCCGTCCATGCTCCGCGCCAGGAGGGCGCCGGGTCCTTCCGCTCCGGGACCGGTGACCAAGGTCCTGCTGGCGGCGTGACTTGGGCTCTGCCCCGGCCTATGACCAAGCCGAGACGATAACCGCAGCGATAAGGAACCGAGCCGGGCCAGGGAATGGCCGGCGAAAGACTGAGGAGGCATTCCGATGCGCAGGAGGACGTTCGACGCGCTGGTGACCGGGGCCGGGCTGATCCTGGCCGCCATCCTGATCATCGCCGGCGGGCTGCTGGCCTGGGGCCACTCCTTTGTCGACAGCCAGGTCCACAACCAGCTCGCCGCCCAGAAGATCTACTTCCCGGCTAACAGCAGCCCCGCCATCAAGGCCCCGGAATTCGCCGCCATGCACCAGTACGCTGGCCAGCTGATGACCACCGGCGCCCAGGCCGAGGTGTACGCCGACCACTTCATCGCCAACCACCTCAAGGAGATCGGCGGCGGCCAGACCTACTCACAGCTGTCCGGCAAGTCCCTGGCCCAGCCCAAGAACGCGGCCCTGGCGGCCCAGGTCCAGCTGATGTTCCGCGGCACGACGCTGCGCGGCCTGCTGCTCAACGCCTACGCCTTCTGGAAGATGGGACAGCTCGCGCTGTGGGGCGCGATCGCCGCCTTCGCCGGCGCCGGCCTGCTGCTGATCCTGTCGATCTTCGGCTACGTCCACGTGCGCCGGGTCTCCCCCGCCGCCGAGGTGCTGCCCCGACTGTCCAGCGGCGACCAGCTCACGATGACCTGACCCAGCCCAGCCCGGGAAAAGAGCCGGGGGG
>JBOHCO010000519.1:0-4913 GCA_050698895.1 Streptosporangiaceae bacterium | reverse complement strand
CCGCTGCGGCGGGGCCCGGCCGGGCCCCGCCAGGGGCCCCCCAAGCGCGGTCCGGCGCTTAGCCGGCGTCGGCGGGCTCCAGGCCCTCCCGGCTGCGCAGCAGTCGCCGCAGCGAGTCCAGCCGGGCCGTGGCGCCGTGCTCAGCCGCCCACTCGTCGAGTCCACAGCCTTCCTCCAGGTGGCTGCACCCTGGCTGGCATGCCTCCGCGCCCTCGGCCAGGTCGGGGAAGGCCCTGATCACGTTCGCGGCTGAGATGTGCCCGAGCCCGAAACTGCGCAGGCCCGGCGTGTCAATAAGCCATCCCCCTCCAGCACCAATCCGCAGGGCCAGCGCCGAGGAGGAGGTGTGGCGGCCGCGCCCGGTGACCGCGTTGACCTCCCCGATGGCCCGGTCCGCCGCCGGGACAAGCGCGTTGAACAGCGTTGACTTGCCCACCCCCGACTGGCCGACGAGCACGCTGACCCGGCCCGTGACCAGATCGCGGAGCCGCCCTAGCCGCTCGTCGGTCAGCGGCCAGCCCAGCACGATGTGGCGGACGCCCAGCGGCTCGTAGGCGGCCAGGATCTCCGCTGGCCCGGCCAGGTCGGACTTGGTCAGGCAGAGCAGCGGCTCCAGGCCCGCGTCGTAGGCCGCGACCAGGAACCGGTCGATCAGGCGGGGCCGGGGCGGCGGGCTGGCCAGCGCGCAGACGATCATCAGCTGGTCGGCATTGGCCACGATGACCCGCTCGACCGGGTCGGTGTCGTCGGCCGAGCGGCGCAGCGCCGAGGTCCGCGGCTGGACCCGGACGACCCGGGCCAGCGTGCCGGGACCGCCGGACACGTCCCCTATCAGGCTGACCTGGTCGCCGACCACGATCGACCGGCGGCCCAGCTCGCGGGCCTTCATCGCGGTGACCTCACGGTCGCCGACCCAGGTCCGGTAGCGGCCGCGGTCCACCGCCGCCACGAATCCTTCCGACGCCTCCTCATGGGCGGGCCGCCGCCGGGTACGCGGCCGCGAGCCCCGGCCCGGCCGGACCCGGACATCGTCCTCGTCGAGGCCGTGCCCGGCCGGCCGGCTCAGAGCCGCTGCTCCAGCATCTGACCCCACAGGTCGCGGAAGCTGGGGAAGGTCTTGGCCACCGTGGCGGCGTTGCGGATCAGGACGCCGGGCACCGCCAGGCCCAGCACCGCCGCCGCCATCACCAGCCGGTGGTCGTCATGGCTGTCGAAGCTGGCCCCGTCCGACCGCAGCGGCCGCGGCCGGATGTGCAGGCCGTCGGGGAGCTCCGTGACGTCGCCGCCGAACTTGCCGATCTCGCTCACCAGCGCGGCTAGCCGGTCACATTCGTGTGTGCGCATGTGCCCGATGCCGGTGAACGTGGACGGCGAGTCGGCCAGCGCCGCCAGCGCCACCAGCGGCGGCGCCACCTCGCTGATGTCGCCGAGGTCGGCGGTGATGCCATGGATCGCCCCGCTGCCCGCGACCCGCATGCCGTCGCCGGTGGCCTGCGCGGTCGCGCCCATCCCGGTCACGACGTCCAGGATCTGCGCGGACGCCTGCAGGCCGGCCTCCGGCCAGCCCGCGAAGGTCACCTCGCCCCCGGTGGCCACCGCCGCGGCCAGGAACGGCCCGGCATTGGACAGGTCGGGCTCGATGTCGATCGCGCCGGGCGACAGCGCACCGGGATGTACTCGCCACACATCATTACCAAAAGGATTACCAAAAGGATTACCAGAAGGATTACCAGAAGGATTACCAGAAGGATTAACAGAGGGATTAACAGACGGCGGCCCGGTCTCGACGTCAGCGCCCGCGGCTCGGAGCATGGCGACGGTCATGGCGATGTGCGGGGCCGACGGGACGCGCGGCCCCGCGTGCCTGATCTCGGCTCCCTTGTCGTACCGGGCGGCGGCCAGCAGCAGCCCGGACACCAGCTGGGAGGAACCCGAGGCGTCCAGGGTGACCGTGCCGCCGGGCATCCGGCCCTGGCCGCGCACGGTGAACGGCACGGCCCGCCGGCCGTCGTCGTCGATCCGGGCGCCCAGCGCCTCCAGCGCGGCCAGCAGGGGCCCCACCGGGCGCTGCGCCGCCCTGGGGTCGCCCCGGAACGCCACGTCGGCCCGGGCCAGCGCGGCCACGGGCGGCACGAACCTGATCACGGTGCCCGCGTTGCCCACGTCCACGGTGGTGGCGTCGTCCCGCCAGCCCGGCGTCACCAGCCAGCCGTCGCCCCGTGGATCGCCCTCGGGGGTTACCGACGGGGCTACCGTCGCACCCAGCGCGCCGATGGCCCCGGCCATCAGCTCGGTGTCCCTGGCCCGCAGCGGGCGGCCGATCCGGGTCGGCGCCTGCGCCAGCGCGGCCAGGATCAGGGCGCGGTTCGTGATCGACTTGGACCCCGGCAGCTCCAGCCGGGCCGAGACGGCCCGCTGCGCGGTCGGCGCGGTCCAGTCCGGGCCGGAATCCTGGTCGTCGCCTTGCTGCACACCTGGCATGGTGCGAGCGTACTGGCTCGCGAGCGACCCGCAGGTAGCCAGTTGTCGCCGTGGGGATGAAGCCAGGTTTGGCGGGCAGTGAACCGGGCTATGTATGCGCAGATCTGAGCTTCCCCCGTCAGCGCGGCTGGTGCCGTGTCGGTATTTGGTGACAAGGTGAGGACATGTGTGGTCGGTACGCGTCCGCGCGCAAGCGCATTGAGCTCCTGGAGGAGTTCAGTGTCGAGCGCGACCGGACCACGCAGCCGCTGGCGCCCGACTACAACGTGGCGCCGACCAAGTCCGTCTACGCGGTGCTCACCCGCGACGGCAAGGATTCACGGGATTGGCGGGATTCCCAGGATTCGCGGGATTCACGGGATTCACGGGACGGCCAGGACGGCGGGGATGAGGAGCAGCCCCACCCGGCGCGCCAGCTGCGGGTGGTCCGCTGGGGGCTGGTGCCCTCCTGGGCCAAGGACATCTCCATCGGCAGCCGCCTGATCAACGCGCGATCCGAGACCGTGGCCGAGAAGCCGGCCTTCCGGCGCGCGTTTGCCCGGCGGCGCTGCCTGCTGCCCGCCGACGGCTACTACGAGTGGATGGTGCTGGGCGCCACCGAGGCCACCGACCGGCCCGGCAAGAAGGCCAAGCAGCCCTACTTCATCCACCGCGCCGACGGCGGCCCGCTGGCCTTCGCCGGGCTCTATGAGCTGTGGCGGGATAGGTCGGTGCCGGACGAGGACCCGGCCGCCTGGCTCTGGTCGGCCACCATCATCACCACCACGGCGCCCGACGAGCTGGGTGAGATCCACGACCGGATGCCGATGGTGATCCCGCCCGATAGCTGGGCCGACTGGCTTGATCCGGCCAACACGGACGTCGCGGACCTGAGGGCGCTGCTGGCGCCCGCGATGACCAGCGGCCTGGCCACCTACCCGGTGTCCACCGAGGTGAACTCGGTGCGGAACAACGGCCCGCAGCTACTCGAGCAGATCGAAGTCAACCAGAGCATTCACCGGGTGGCGCCGTTACGGTCGCCGCCGTCGTGGTCGCCGGCGCCGCAGGGGGCGCCTGAGCCGCGGGTGCGCGGCTCCGATGCCAGCGCAGCGTCCCCGCCCCCGGCCGAAAGCGGGACCGGCGCCACCCTGCCGTAGCACTCGCCTAACCAGCCCAGCGCACTGTTTTTGCCAGGTGCCGTGCTGGCCAGATCCGGATGGATTGATTGCAGAAGGAGGAGGTGGGACCACTTGGATACCACCACCGCGCGCAAGCGCCTGGAGCAGACTCGCGACGAGCTCGACCGGTCGATCATGGTGCTTCAGGAGGACCGGCCGCTGGACGAGCGGTCGGCCGAGTACCCGCAGGACCCGGCCGACGCCGGCTCGAACCTGTCCGAGACCGAGCGGGTCGAGGCCGTGCTGTCGGTGGCCAAGCAGCAGCTGGCCGAGGTGCTCGACGCGCTGAACCGGATCGAGGCCGGAACGTACGGCACCTGCACAGACTGCGGCAAGATGGTGCCCGAGGGGCGCCTGGAGGCCAAGCCGGAGGCCGCCCGGTGCGTGGCCTGCCAGGGCAAGCGGGACCGGATGCGCCGCTGAGGACGCAGAAACTGGCGGGCCGCCGGCCCGCCAGAAATACCAGGGCACAGTGACGGAATGAAGCTGGGCGGGGCTGTGTTGCAGCGGGCGTGCCACTCGCAAGTTCTACTTCACGCGATGACGCTCCCGCGGTGGTCGCCCGGAGCCAGGTAGCGACCGGCAAGGTATCCTCCCGCCGAGGCGGCTGGCCGGCCTTTGTGCCCCAGCCTTCAACCGCGGAGGGGGTGGGTCCGGTTACGGAGACACTCGAAGAGCGCAGCGAGCGCTTCGAGCACGACGTGCTGCCGTACCTGGATCAGCTGTATGCGGCCGGGATGCGGATGACCCGCAATCCCGCCGATGCCGAGGACCTGGTACAGGAGACCTTCGCGAAGGCCTACGCGTCCTTCCACCAGTTCCAGGAGGGCACGAACCTCAAGGCGTGGCTGTTCCGGATCCTCACCAACACGTTCATCAACTCCTACCGCAAGCGCCAGCGCGAGCCGCAGCGCTCCGGCACGGAGGAGATCGAGGACTGGCAGCTGGCCCGGGCCGCGTCCCACACGTCCGGCGGCCTCAAGTCGGCCGAGTCAGAGGCGCTCGAGCGGCTCCCGGACTCCGATATCAAGCGCGCGCTCCAGGCGCTTCCCGAGGAATTCCGGATCGCGGTGTACCTGGCGGATGTCGAAGGATTCGCCTACAAGGAGATCGCCGAGATCATGGGCACGCCGATCGGGACTGTCATGTCGCGGCTGCATCGCGGCCGCCGGCAGCTGCGCGAGATGCTCCAGGATTACGCCGCCGATCGGGGGCTGGTGTCCGCGCCGGCCGCGGCCGAGCCGTCATCGCCCGACCGGCCGGGGAAGGACGCGT
>JBOHCO010000518.1:0-4173 GCA_050698895.1 Streptosporangiaceae bacterium | reverse complement strand
CGCCAGCACCGGGCGGTCCACGGGCGACCAGCCAGGGCCGGCCTGCCCGGCGGTGGGCAGCGGCGGCTTGCGGCTCGAGCCGACGGCGCTGGCCCGGCAGCAGGCCGAGGCGATGGCCGCGCGGATGACGCTCAGCCAGGACCTGACCCTGATGCACGGCGTGTCCCCGGCCGCGACCCCGGACGGCACCGTGGGCGCCACGGCCGCCATCCCCAGCCTGGGCATCCCCGCGGTCAACCAGCAGGACGGCCCGGCCGGCGTGGGCGACGGCGTGACCGGGGTGACCCAGCTGCCGGCCCCGGTGGACCTGGCCGCGAGCTGGGATCCCGGCCTGGCCGACTGCTACGGCAAGGTGATCGGCACCGAGCAGCGCGGCAAGGGCGTCGAGGAAGACTACGGCCCGACGATCAACATCGTCCGCGTGCCGCGGTGGGGCCGGGCCTTCGAGGCGCTCGGCGAGGACCCCTACCTGGACGGGCAGGTGGCCGCGGCCGAGGTCAACGGCATCCAGAGCCAGGGCGAGATGGCCGAGGTCAAGCACTTCGCGGTCTACAACCAGGAGACCAACCGCAACACCCCGTCCGACGACTCGATCGTCTCGCAGCGCGCCATCCAGGAGATCTACACCCCGGCCTGGACCCAGGTCATCGACCGGTCCGACCCGGCCGCCGTCATGTGCGCCTACTCCACCGTGAACGGCCAGTTCGCCTGCCAGAACCCGGACCTGCTCACCAACGAGCTCGACCACCAGCTCGGCTACCAGGGCTACGTGGGCTCGGACTACGGCGCGACGCACTCCACCGTGGCCGCGGTCAACTCCGGGATGGACCAGGAGCAGCCCGAGACCACCTACTTCGGCGCGGCGCTCCAGCAGGCCGTGCAGGACGGCCAGGTCAGCCGGTCCACCGTCAACGACGCCGTGGTCCGGATCCTGACCCAGATGTACCGGTTCCGGCTGTTCACCGACTACCCGACGGGCAACATCAACGCCACCGTGACCAACGCGGCCGACCAGCAGGCCGGCCTGGGCGTCGCCGAGGCCGGCACCACGCTGCTGAAGAACGCGGCCGTGAGCGGGTCGCCGGTGCTGCCCTACGCCACGTCGGCGCCGTCCATCGCGGTCATCGGCGCGGACGCCTCGACCTCGCCGATGACCGATGGCGGCGGCAGCGCGGGCGTCGTCCCGTCCTCGGTGGTCACCCCGCTCCAGGGGATCCAGAACGCGGTGGGCAGCGGCACCACGATCAGCTACGCCGACGGCAGTGACGTCACCGCGGCCGCGTCGGCCGCCGCCTCGGCCCAGCAGGCCGT
The DNA here is from genome assembly GCA_050698895.1 of Streptosporangiaceae bacterium. Taxonomy (GTDB): domain Bacteria; phylum Actinomycetota; class Actinomycetes; order Streptosporangiales; family Streptosporangiaceae; genus DASUBV01. The sequence goes on along the minus strand of JBOHCO010000518.1, from coordinate 2,862 downwards.
GGTGTTCGTCAACGACGTGGAGACCGAGGGCGCGGACCGCAGCAGCCTGGAGCTGCCCGGCAACGACGACCAGCTCATCGAGGCGGCCGCGGCCGCCAACCCGCGCACCGTGGTCGTGCTCAACACCGGCGCGCCGGTGCTGATGCCGTGGCTCAGCCAGGTGGCCGGGGTGCTCGAGGCCTGGTACCCCGGCCAGGACGACGGCACCGCGATCGCGCAGGTGCTGTTCGGGCTGGCCAACCCCTCCGGGCACCTGCCCGTTACCTTCCCGGCCAGCGCAGACCAGACCCCGGTGTCCACCCCGCAGCAGTTCCCCGGCGTCAACGGCCAGGTGGACTACTCCGAGGGGATCGACGTCGGCTACCGGTGGTACGACCAGAACAACGTGACACCGCTGTTCCCGTTCGGCTACGGGCTGTCCTACACCACGTTCCGCTACACCGGCCTGCACGTCAGCCCGTCGTCGGTCCAGGCCACCGGGCAGCCGGGCCCGCTGGCCGAGGTCACCGCCACGGTGACCAACACCGGCTCGGTCGCCGGCGCCGACGTGGCCCAGCTGTACGTGGGCCAGCCGTCGGCGGCGGGCGAGCCGCCGCGCCAGCTCCAGGGCTTCCAGCGGGTGTACCTGGCGCCGGGCCAGTCGGCGCGGGTTCACTTCACGCTGGACGCCAGGTCGCTGTCCTACTGGAGCGACTCGGCCAACGGCTACGTGGTCGCCGGCGGCACGTTCCCGGTCTACGTCGGCGACTCCTCGGCCGCGGCCGACCTCCCGCTCCAGGGCTCGCTGACCGTCTCGGCCAGCGCCGGACCGCAGTCGGTCAGCGTCCTGCCCGCGGCCACGCTGAGCAACGGGAGCGACACCGTGCCGGTGACCTTCACCAACCACTCGGACGTCACCGACCAAGGCGTCCGGCTAGGGCTGTCGGTCTCCACCGGCGGCGCGCCCGCGCCCGCCGCGGACGCCGCCCGGCAGCTGAGCATCCGCGGCCCGGACCGCGGGTCCCCGGTCGCGGACGTCGGCACGGTGGCCCCCGGCGTGTCGGTGACGGTGAAGTTCCGCGTCAGCGTGCCAGCGGACGCGCAGCCCGGCTCCTACCAGTTCTCGGCCACGGCCGCGTACGTCGCTGACGGCAACCCGCTGTCCACCACGAACACCGCGCCGACCGCGATCGCGTTCGGCTCGGTCCAGGCCGCGTTCAACGGGGTCGGGGCCGCGCCGTCCACCGACGTCGGCGCGGGGAACTTCGACGGCGGCGGGTTCAGCTTCGAGGCCGAGCAGCTTTCCGCCGACGGGTTCGGGCCCGGCGACCGGGTCGCGGCCGATGGCCAGACGCTGACCCTGCCGAACGTGGCCGCGGGCGCGCCCGACGAGATCAGCGCCGAGGGCCAGGTCGTCGACCTGGGCTCGGGCGGCGAGTCCGGCAGCGAGCTCGGGTTCCTGGGCGCGGGCACGTTCGGCACCCAGGGCGGCCCGGTGACCGTCACCTACACCGACGGGACGACTCAGACCAGCACCCTGAGCCTGGCCGACTGGTACGCGGACGCGCCGGCCACCGGCTCGGTGATCGCCGCCTCCGGGCCGTGGAACGTGCCGCCGTCGCAGTCCTCGTCGTTCGGTGCGCACACGGTCGCGGTGTACTACGCCCAGATCCCGGTCAACCCGGCCAAGACCATCGCCTCGGTGACCCTGCCCGACAACCCGCTGCTGCACCTGTTCGAGATCGGGGTGCCCGCGGCGGCCAGCTACCCGTCGGTGACCGCGGCCTACGACGACACCGGCCTGGCGCCGGCCGCCAGCCCGCTGGACGGCAACTACGACGGCGGCGGCTACAGCTTCGCCTCGGACGGGCTGCCCGCGGCCGGCCTGGCGCCGGGGGCCACGGTGACCGCGCAGGGCGTGAGCTTCACCTGGCCCGCGTACGCGCCGGGCAGCTTCGACAACCTGCGCGCCGAGGGCCAGACCATCGCCCTGTCCGGATCGGGCAGCGTGCTCGGGTTCCTCGGCTCGGGCGGGTTCGGCACGCAAAGCGGCCCGGTGACGATCACCTACGCCGACGGGACCACGCAGACCGCCACGCTGAGCTTCGCCGACTGGTACGCCGACAGCGCGGTGTCCGGCGGCACGGTGGTCGCGACCGTGCCGTGGAACCAGGCGCCGGGCACCACGCTGGGTCCGCACCAGGTGTCCGTCTACTCGGCAACGCTGCCGCTGGACGCGGGCAAGACCGTGGCCTCGGTGACCCTGCCGGTCAACTTCAACCTGCACGTGTTCGCGATCGCCACGGGAGGCTGATGCGCGCCGCCACGGAGGCTGACGGGAGGTTCACGGGAGGCTGATGCCCGCCGCGGTATGGCAGCCTGGTGGACATGGCTGACTCATTCGCGGTCAGGTTCGCTGCGATCCGGGCCCGGTTCGGGCCGCTGACCTGGGGCCTGGACCCGTCCGGGGCCCTGCTGGACCGCTGGGGGCTCGGTGACAGCGCCGACGGCCTGGACCGGTTCGCCGACCTTATGCTCGAGGCCACGGCTGGCACCGTCGGGCTGATCAAGCCCCAGTCGGCGTTCTACGAGCGGCAGGGCTGGCGGGGCATCCGGACGCTTCAGCGGCTGATCGCCGGCGCCCGCGAAGCCGGGCTGCTGGTGGTGCTCGACGTCAAGCGCGGCGATGTCGGCAGCACGAACGCCGCCTACGCCGAGGCCTACCTCGGCGCCGGGGCGCCGCTTGAGGCCGACGCCGTGACCGTGCACCCCTACCTGGGCCTGGACGCCATGGATGCGCTCGTGTCCCGGGCCCACCAGGCCGGCAGCTGCCTGCTGGTGGTGACCCGGTCCTCCAACCCCGAGGGCCGGGCCGTGCAGGCC
>JBOHCO010000517.1:0-6492 GCA_050698895.1 Streptosporangiaceae bacterium | reverse complement strand
CAGCCCGGCCAGCGTGAGCGCCGAGACGGCGAACGAGGCCGCGTCGACCGCGAAGGCCGGCGCCGGGCCGGCCAGCGCGACCACCGCGCCGCCGATGGCGGGCCCGATCAGCGTCGCGAGCTGTGTCCCGCCGGACACCAGGGCGTTGCCGGCCTGCAGGTCATCGCCGCCCAGCAGCGCGGGCACGATCGCGAACGAGCCGGGCATGAACAGCCCCGCGCCGGCTCCGAGCACCACGGCGATGGGCACCAGCACCACGGCGCGGGCCGGCCCCAGGGCCGCGGTCACCGCCAGCGCGCCGGCCCCGACGGTCCGGAGCGCGTCGGTGGCCATCATGACGGTCCACGGCCGCCACCGGTCGCTGAGCTGGCCGCCGACCAGGAGCAGCGCGGTCCGCGGGATGCCGTAGGCGGCCAGCACGGTGCCCAGCAGCAGCGGGCCGCCGTGGGTGGCCAGCACGTACCAGGGCAGGGCCACGGCGTAGAACGCGTCGCCGACGTTGGAGGTCAGCTGGCCGGCCACGAGCAGCCGGAAGCGCCGGTGCCGCAGCGGCGCCAGGCCGCGGGACAGGGCGGCCATCAGTCGTCGTCCCCGGGCTCGTGATCGTCCCCGGGCTCGTCGTCACTGCCGGGCAGCCGCAACGGCCACGTCATGACCAGCACCTCCACCGGAACCGAGCCGGGCGGGCGCTTGGACTTGTCCGTGATGCGGTCGAGGTACCGGCTCATGAGCAGGGCCGTCACGTCACGGTTGAGCTGCTCAAGCTCCTCCGCGGTGACGTAGAACACCGCCTCGTTGTTCTCGGCCGCATCCCGCCACCGCACGGGGTAGCTGGCCTTGGTCTCCATCCACGTCCGGTAGCGCTCGAAGCTGCGCTCGCGGAACATGAGGGCCAGCGTGCGCGAGGCGATCTCGTACTCCGGGTCGTTGTTGTGCGAGTCGCCGAAGCTCATGCCGATCGACGTCATCTGCCACGGGCGCGCCCGGCCCTTGCCGCCGCCGGCTTCCTCGACGAACCCGTACTTGGCCAGCTGGCGCAGGTGGAACGAGCAGGTGGTCGGTGACTCGCCGATCCGCTCGCCGAGCTCGGTGGCGGTCATCGCCCCGCCGATGGTCAGCTCCTCGATCAGCGCCAGCCGCACCGGGTGGGATAGCGCCCGCAGCGTCCGGGCGTCGGTGATCTCGCGGATGTCGGGAGGTAGCTCGGGGCCGGACGGGTCCGGCTGAGCATCGTTTTCAGACACCTCTCGAGAGTAACCTCTCGACAGAGTTCTCTCAAGAGTTAACTCTCGAGAGTTTACTTGCGAATTAACAGAGGTCGTGGGGGTGCATCGGGTACGAGGGGACCAACTGCGGATGACCACGGGCCCCCGCCCGGGCGAGGCCCGGCGGCGGCCCGCCGGACGCGCAGCTAGCCGGAGGAGCCGTACTGGATCGGGACCTTGGTGGTCTGGGTCTTGGCCCACTGGCCCGCGCCGAGGGCCGGCCCCGAAGCGTGCAGCCGCCACGCGGTCAGCACGTTCCCGTCGGCGGCCAGCGCGTCGACCCCGCCCGAGGCGGGCAGCGCCAGCGTGACCGCGCGCGCCTGCGGCAGCCGGGGCAGGGCCTGCCAGGCGGCGCCCGGCCGGGCCAGGAACTCGGCCCGCCGCCCGGTCAGCTCGACCGCGATCGCGCCGCTCGCGCCCGCCGAGCTGGACAGCACCGCCCCGGAACCCGGCATGGCCGCGGACACCGTCCACCGCCCGTCGGCCGCCTGCCAGGCGACCACCCGCCGGGCGGCCGGCCCCGACCCGGCCTGGAGCAGCGCCGTCAGCCGCGAACCAGTCCGGACCAGCCGCAGCACCTCGATCCGCTGCCCGCTGACGGCCCCGGGCAGCGTCGGCCCGGCCGCGCTCCAGTGCCCGCCCTGCTCGGCGAAGATCCCCGCCATCCCGCGGCGGGTGCAGGTCGCGGCCACGACCGGCTGCCCGGACGGCTCGTAGGCGACGGCTGTCAGCGCGGTGGGCGTACAGCCGCGGACCGACAGCCGGCGCAGGCTGGTCAGCGTGGTCCAGGCGGTCCGGCCCTGCTCGACCCGGCCGCTGCGGTCCAGCGCGAGCAGCTGACCGCCCTGCGGCGCGGCCGCGAGCGCGTCGGGCACCTGCGCCAGGCCGGGGTCGGGCGGCCCCGCCAGCCAGGTCTTGCCGCCGTTGGCGGTGCTGGTGACGGGGGAGAAGCGCAGCAGCTGGCTGGGCCGGACGCCGGCGGCCAGCGACTGGGCCCCGGTGACGCTGACCGCGATGGCCCCGTTGGTGGCCACGTCGGGCGGGGTGGCCAGCTTCCACTGGCGGCCGCCCGCGGGCAGCACGAACAGCTGCCAGAACAGGTTGTCGGCCCTGGGCACGCCCATCGGGAGCACGGCCCAGGTGGCCCCGGTGGCGCTGACCGAGGTGCCGAGCGGCAGCGACGCCGTCGGCCGGGCCGCGGTGGCCGAGCCGGGGGTCGTGCTGCCGCAGCCCGCCGCGAGGGCGGCCAGGGTAATGGCCGGGGCCACCGTCAGCCCGCGGGCGACCCTGGCCCGTACGGCCGTGTCGTTTGCTGATCTCATCGGGAAGCCAGGGCCTGGCGGGCCGCGGTAGCCAGCTCGGAGGCGAACGAGGACACCGTCGCGGTGCTGCCCGGCCCGGGGTCGAAGTTCAGCTCCTCGCGCATGCGGCCGTTCGGGTCGATGACGAACGCGACGTCGTTGTGCCCGACCATGGAGCCCGCCGGGAGCGTCTCGGAGGCGACCCCGTAGCTGCGCCACACCGGCCGCAGCTGGGCCGTGCTGCCGGTCAGGTACACCCAGTTGCGGACGTGGGTGAGCGACTGCTCCTGGTCGAACGCCCGGGTGTAGGCGAGCCCGCCGTACAGCGGGTTCACGTTGACCGCGACCAGCTCGACCTTGCTGGCCTGGGCCCCGAGCAGCACGCCGGCCTCGCGGAATTCCTGCGCCTCCAGCGGGCAGTCGGTGGTGCAGACGGGGTCCAGGAAGGTGAGCAGCACGGCCTTGCCGCGCAGGCCGGCCAGCGACACGTGGTGGCCGTTCTGGTCGGTCAGCGCGAAGCCGGGCGCGATGGTGTGCAGCGGCGCGCTCGACCCGTCCACGGCCTCGGCCAGGATCGGCGACGCGCTCCGGCTGGCCTGGGCCGCGGCCATGGGCAGCGCGCCGAGGATGATCACGCCGATGGCGCACGCCGACAGCATGGTCCGGGCCCCGGCGGCCGCGAACGACCGGGACAGGGCGGCCGGCCGGACCTGCTCTCGCCAGGCGGGCGCGGGCTGGCTGGCCGGGTCCGTTGCCGTTGCCGTTGCCGGGCTGGGCGCCGGCCCGCGGACGAGGGCGAAGTAGGCCGCTGCCGCCAGCAGGATCACGGGGATCATGCTGTTCGGGTCGGTGCCCAGGCCGCCGAAGAAGCCGAAGTCCTGGACCAGCACCCACACCGGCAGGCAGAAAACGCCCAGGATGACAAACGGGGCGCGGACCAGCCACTGGCCCCGGCCCGCCGCCGGGATCCGGCCCGGGCCGGCGACCGCCAGGGCGATCAGCGCGAGGCCGGTGACGGCCAGCAGCAGCACGACCACCAGGTTCACGGCCAGGCCGTGGGCCGCGGTGAACGAGCCGAAGTCCGACACCAGGCGGGCCAGGGCGGCGGGCTGCGAGGTGCTGGCCATGTCGTTGACCATCGCGGCCAGCGGGCCGGCCTGGCCGTGGATCGTGCCCGACCAGAACCCGCGGCCCGGCCAGGCCTGCAGCAGCGCCATCCCGGCCAGGAACACCCCCAGGCCGCCGGCCAGCAGCCGGGCCAGCCACGGGCTGCGCCGCTGCCGGCTGGGCAGCGCCACCAGCAGGCCGCCCACGGCGTACAGGGCGGCGGCGCCGGGCGCCCCGTTCAGCCAGCTCAGGCCGGGGGCCAGGATCCCGCCCAGCGACTCGCCGAACACCCACACCACCAGGCCCCAGGCGACCGCGGCCACCCCGGCCAGCCGGGACAGGGTGCCGCGCGGCGCGAACAGCAGCCACAGGCCGATGCCGACCTGGATCCACACCGCCGACGCGCCGGCCTGCACCGGGTGGTAGGACCAGGCCGTCCCGGCCCAGTTGATGAGCTGCTGAACCCAGTGCGGCGAGCTTGCGGCCGCGGGCTCGATGACCTTGGAAGGCAGGCCCACCGCCATGGCGGGCTGGGCCTGCAGGATGCCGTCGAACACCCACAGCAGGCCGAAGCCGATCCGCAGCACCTGGCGCCAGGCCGGCTCGGCGGGCTCGGCCGGGCGGCTCGCCGCCGGATCCGGCGGCCGCCACTCGCGGACCGCGACCCAGGCGATGGAGAGCACGCCAAAGATCAGCAGGGCGATGATCCCCTGGTGCAGCAGGGCCGCCCGGAACGCCGCGACCACGATCGGGTCGTTGATGTTCAGGCCGGTGTTCATGCCCGGCATGACAACCGCCGTCCTCTGGGACTTTCGGACGCGCGGAAACTCGCGCAGGAGCCCGCACGACTACCGTATCCAGTCCCGGCGGCCAGCCGGGCCGAGCGGGCCCAACATGAGCAACATGTCATGCCGCTTCGCCTTCCGGAGTTCGGGATGTCCCCGATATTCACTACGAACTGTAGTAGGAACTGGTTCAGGGCGTACCCGGTGCCGTCACAGTCGCCTGGACCGTAATCCGCCCGGCGTGGCGGAAGACGAGGGTCAGCGGCACGTGCGCTCCGTAGCGCAGGCGCCGAGGGCCGATCAGCGTGAGGTCGGCACCGAACGGGGTGAGCGTGACGGTGCCGTGCGCGGGGATGGCCACCGGGGGCAGGGTCACCCGGCGCGCGGCGGGGGTACGGGCGCCGGTCAGCTCGTCGGGGCTGCCGGACAGGTTCCGGATGGTGAGGTAGGTGCGGGCGGACAGGCTGTGGCTGGCCGGGCTGACGAAGGAGGTCATGGGGATGGCGGCCAGGGTGACCTCGATCCGGACCTTGGTGATGGTGCCGGCGCCGCCCGCGCTGACCCAGGCCGACAGCAGCCCGATCAGGACGGCGGCGCAGGCCGCGGGCGCCGCAGCGGCCCTGGCCAGGCCGATGGCCCGGGCGCTCACCGGCGGCCCGGCCGGAAGCGCCGCAGCCGCAGGCTGCTGGTCACCACGATCAGCGAGCTGGCCGACATGGCGATCCCGGCGAACAGCGGGTTGAGGTAGCCGAGCGCGGCCAGCGGGATGGCCACGACGTTGTAGCCGAAGGCCCAGATCAGGTTGGCGCGCATGACCGCCAGTACGGCCCGGGCCAGCTGCAGGGCGTCGGCGATGGCCCGCGGGTCGCCGCTCATCAGGGTGAGGTCGGCGGCGCCGATGGCGGCGTCGGTGCCGGTGCCGACGGCCATGCCCAGGTCCGCGCGGGCCAGGGCGGCGGCGTCGTTCACGCCGTCGCCGACCATGGCCACCGCGATCCCGCCGGCCTGGACCTCCGCGATGATCTGCGCCTTGCCCTCGGGACGGATGCCGCCGAAGACCCGGTCCGGCGCGATGCCCAGCCGGCCGCTCAGCGCGCGGGCGGTGCCGATGCTGTCGCCGGTCACCAGGACGGGGGACAGGCCCAGCTCCCGCAGCCGGGCGACCGCCTCGGCGCTGCCGGGCCGGATCATGTCGCCCACTGGGAGCAGGCCGCGGGCCTGCCCGTCCCAGGCCGCGAACACGGCTGTCTGGCCGTCGGCCTGGGCGGCCTCGGCGGGGTGGTACAGGGCGGCCGGCACGGCGATGTCCAGCTCGGCCAGGAACGCGCCGCTGCCGACGACCACCTCGTGGCCCTCGGCGGTGCCCCGGACTCCGGCGCCGGGCGAGCTCAGGAAGCCGGTCACCGCGGGCAGCGCGCCCAGCCTGGCGGTGGCCGCCTTGGTGATGGCCAGGGCGGCGGGATGCTCCGAGGCGTCCTCCACCGCGCCGGCCAGCCGCAGCACCTGCTGCTCGTCGGCATCGCCACTGGTGGTGATCTCGTGCAGGGTCATCCGCCCGGTGGTCAGCGTGCCGGTCTTGTCCAGGATCACCGCGCGCACCCGGCCGGCCGCCTCCAGCGCCTGCGCGCTGGTCACCAGCACGCCCAGCTCCGCGCCGCGGCCGACGGCGGCCAGCAGGGCGGTGGGCGTGGCCAGGCCCAGCGCGCACGGGCAGGCGATGATCAGCACGGCTACCGCGGCGGTGAAGGCGGCGCTGATGCCGTCTCCGGTGCCGATCCAGAAGCCGAGCGTCGCGAGGGCGAGGCCGATCACGATCGGGACGAACACTCCGGAGATTCGATCGGCGAGCCGCTGGACGGCGGCCTTGCCGTTTTGCGCGTCCTCGACCAGCCGGGCCATCTGGGCCAGCTGGGTATCGGCGCCGACCCGGGTCGCCTGCACGATCAGCCGGCCGCCGGCGTTGACGGTCGCACCCACCACCGGGTCACCCGGCCCGACCTCGACCGGTACGGATTCGCCGGTGAGCATCGAGGC
>JBOHCO010000516.1:0-3877 GCA_050698895.1 Streptosporangiaceae bacterium | reverse complement strand
GATCAGGCCGGCTCGCTGGACGACCTGGACCTCATCTGGGCCCGCAGCGACTGGCTGGCCGAGGGGCGCTGGGAGCGCCTGGCGCTGCGCGACGCCCTGCCGGACCTGAACCGGGCCGCGCACCCCCGGAGCAGCCCCCGCGGGCGGATCGGCCTGAGCAGCCAGGGCACCTGGTCCTCGGCGAGTTACCTGCCGGCGGGCGCCGTCGTCGACCGGCGCACCGGCCGCGCCTGCGCGTGGCAGATCGAGCACAACGGCGGCTGGCACTGGCAGGTCGGAGAGCACGGCGGGCTCGGGTACCTGGCGCTGCTGGGACCCACCGACACCGAGCACCACTGGCGCCTGGCCCTGGCCCCCGGGGCCAGCTTCACCACCGTGCCGGTCGCCGTGGCCGTGAGCGACGGGGGCTTCGAGGGCGCCGTCGCGACGCTGACCGCCGCGCGTCGGGCCGGCCGGCGGCCGCACCCCGATCACCGTCAGCTCCCGGTGATCTTCAACGACTACATGAACACCGTCATGGGCGACCCGACCACCGCGGTGCTGCTCCCGCTGATCGAGGCGGCCGCGGAGGTCGGCGCCGAGTACTTCTGCATCGATTCCGGCTGGTACACCGAGATCGGCGAGGGCTGGTGGGACGCCGTCGGCGCCTGGAAGCCGTCGACGACCCGGTTCCCCGGCGGCCTGAGCGAGGTACTGGACCGGATCAGGGCGGCCGGCATGGTGCCGGGGGTGTGGCTGGAGCCGGAGGTGGTCGGGGTGCGCAGCCCGGTGGCCGGCCAGCTCCCGCCCGAGGCGTTCTTCCAGCGCGACGGGGAGCGGGTGGTCGAGCACGGCCGCTATCACCTGGACCTGCGCCACCCGGCCACGGTCAAGCACCTGGACGAGGTCGTCGACTTCCTCGTCAGCGACCTGGGGGTGGGCTACCTCAAGCTGGACTACAACATCAACGGCGGCCCCGGCACCGACACCGGCGGCGGCAGCGCGGGCGCGGGGCTGCTCGAGCACAACCGGGCCCACCTGGCCTGGCTCGACCGGGTGCTGGACCGCCATCCCGGCCTGACCATCGAGAACTGCGCCTCGGGCGGCATGCGCGCGGACTACGCCATGCTGTCCCGGCTTCAGCTTCAGTCCACCAGCGATCAGCAGGACTACCTGCGCTACGCGGCCATCGCGGCGGCCGCGCCCGCCACCATCGCGCCCGAGCAGGCCGCCATCTGGGCCTACCCGCAGCCTGGCTTCACCGACGACGAGATCGCGTTCACGCTGTGCAGCGCGCTGCTCGGGCGCATCCACCTGTCCGGGCACCTGGACCGGATGAGCCCGGCCCAGCGCGGCCTGGTCGGCCAGGCCGTGGCGGTCTACAAGGACCTGCGCGCCGAGCTGGCCAGGGCCGTGCCGTTCTGGCCGCTGGGCCTGCCCGGCTGGGAGGATCCCGTGATCGCGCTGGGGATGCACGCGCCGGAGGCCAGCTACGTGCTGGCCTGGCGCCGCGGCGGGGCCGGCAGCGACCGGCCGGAGACGCTCGCCCTGCCCGTCCCCCGGCTGGCCGGCGCCGCGGTCACGCCCGAGGTGCTGTTCCCGGCCGGGGCGGGAGCCCAGGCCGCCTGGGCGCCGGCCGAGGCCGGGCTGGCCGAGGCCGGGCTGATGGTCACGCTGCCGCGCGCGCCGTCGGCCTGCCTGATCCGGCTGGGCCGACCGTAACCTCGGGCCATGAGCAGGATCCTGGTCACCGGCATGTCCGGCACCGGCAAGTCGTCGGTCCTGCGGCTGCTGGGCGAGCGCGGGCACCGGGTCGTGGACACCGACACCGACGAGTGGAGCCGCTGGGTCACGCTGCCCGACGGGTCGGCCGACTGGATCTGGCGCGAGGACGCCATCGAGGGCCTGCTGGCCGGCCACCGCCACGGCCACCTGTTCGTGGCCGGGTGCAAGACCAACCAGGGGCGGCTCTACCCGCTCTTCGATCAGGTGGCCCTGCTGACCGCGCCGGCCGGCGTCATGCTGGCCCGGATCGCGGCCAGGGACACCAACCCGTACGGGAAGCACCCGCGGGAGCGGGCCCTGGTCCTCCAGCACCTGGCCGAGGTGGAGCCGCGGCTGCGGGCCACGGCCACGGCGGTGATCGACGCCTCGGCCCCGCTGACCCAGGTGGCCGACCGGCTCGAAGCGCTCGCCTGACCGCCGGCCGGCCCTGGTCAGGCCGGTAGGCTCGGCGCCGTGCGAGTCCTTGTTGTCGGCAGCGGCGGCCGCGAGCACGCCATCGTCCGGGCCCTGGCCGCCGATCCCGAGGTGACCGGGCTGCACGCGGCGCCGGGCAACCCTGGCATCGGCGAGCTGGCCGAGCGGCACGCGGTGGCCCCGACCGACCCGGTCAGCGTGACCGCCCTGGCCGGGCGGACCGGGGCCGACCTGGTGGTCATCGGCCCCGAGGGGCCGCTGGTGGCCGGGGTGGCCGACGCGGTCCGGGCCGCGGGCATCGACTGCTTCGGGCCCGGCCAGGGCGCGGCGATGATCGAGGGCTCGAAGTCGTTCGCCAAGCAGGTCATGGTCGCGGCGGGCATCCCCACCGCCGCCGCCAGGACCTGCCAGACCGAGGCCGAGGCCGCGGCGGCGCTGGACGCCTTCGGCGCGCCTTACGTGGTGAAGGCGGACGGCCTGGCCGCGGGCAAGGGCGTCGTGGTCACCGACGACCGGGCGGCCGCGCTGCGGCACGCGGCGCAGTTTGTAGCAGGAGGCGGCCAGACCGTGGTCATCGAGGAGTTCCTCGACGGCCCCGAGGTGTCGGTGTTCGCCCTGGCCGACGGCGCGGCCGCGATCCCGCTGCTGCCCGCCCAGGACTTCAAGCGCGCCTACGACGGCGATGCCGGGCCCAACACCGGCGGCATGGGCGCCTACGCCCCCCTGCCCTGGGCGCCGCCCGGCCTCACCGAAGAGGTAATGAGCCAGGTGGTGGAGCCGGCGCTGGCCGAGCTGAGCCGCCGGGGCACCCCGTACAGCGGCGTGCTCTACACCGGCCTGAGCCTGACCTCGCGCGGTCCGCGGGTAGTCGAGTTCAACGCCCGGTTCGGCGACCCGGAGACCCAGGTGGTGCTGGACCGGCTCGCGTCCCCGCTCGGCCCGCTGCTGCACGCGGCGGCCACCGGCGACCTGGCCGGCGCCGCTCCCCTGGAGTGGCGCCCGGGCGCGGCCGTGGTGGTGGTGATCGCCGCGGACGGCTACCCCGCCGCCCCGGTCAAGGGCGACACGATCAAAATCCTGGCTGCCGAACGGTCCGTGGCACCCGCGGCCGGCGACGCAAACGCCTACCTGCTGCACGCGGGCACGGCGCGGGACGCGGACGGCGACCTGATCTCGGCGGGCGGCCGAGTGCTGAACGCGGTCGGGTCCGGCACGGACGTGGCCGCGGCCCGAGCCGCGGCCTACGCGCGGGCCGGCACGGTGGAGATGCGCGGCGGCTGGTACCGGCGGGACATCGCCGCACGCCTGTGACTGAAGAGGCCGGGGAGGCGACTGAAGCAGAGGGTGCGGCTGGCGGGGAGACGCCGCTGCGGGTCAGCACGCTGGAGCTGTTCTTTGACCTGGTGTTCGTGTTCGCTATCACGCAGCTGACCGGGATCCTGGCGCATGACGTGACGGTGCTCGACGGGGTGCGGGTCCTGCTTATCTTCGGGGCGCTGTGGTGGATGTACGACGGGTACGTGTGGCTGTCCAACGCGCGGACCCCGGCGCGCACCGCCGAGCGGCTGCTCATGCTGACCGGGATGGCCGGGTTCTTCGTCGTGGGACTGTCCATCCCGCACGCGTTCGGCCGGGACGGGGTGGCGCTCGGCGCCGGCTACCTGATCCTGGTCGTCATCCACGGCGGGCTGTACCGGCG
>JBOHCO010000515.1:0-10002 GCA_050698895.1 Streptosporangiaceae bacterium | reverse complement strand
GCCGAGGTCCGCTTCGCTCCGCACCTGAAGGCCGGGCTGCTGCGGATCCCCGGCCTGCGTCCCGTCCGCCCCGGCTCCCGCGTCATCTGGATCCGGGGCGGGCGGGGCGCAGGCGCGGCCAGACCCGCGCCCTTAGCGCCCTCCGCCGGCCCCGAATCGGGCCCGCCTGCCCCGCCTGCCCAGCGGCGTGGCGGCCAGTGCTGAGGCCACGCCGAGCACGCCCCCGAGGGCTGCATCCGACCCCGCCCTGGTGCTACGGTCGACAATCGCCCGTTCTGGCTCATAGAGGACCGGGCAGTTGGCGGACTCCGACGAGGGAGCGATCAGCAGTGGCGCATGCAGGGGCACCTGGCCGGCCAAGGGCGGCCTCATGAGCAGGACCGGGCCAGGCGGCGGGATCCGCTGGGGCATCATCGGCACCGCCAACATCGCCCGGGGCCAGTTCCTGCCCGGCCTGCGCGAGGCCGGCGGCGGCCGGGCCGCGATGGTGGCGGGCCGCGAGCTGGCCCGGGCGCAGGCCTGGGCGGCCGAGCACGGCGTTGACCGCGGCGTGGCGGGCTACGCCGCGGTGGTCGACTCGCCCGACATCGACGCGGTCTACGTGGCGGTGCCCAACTCCCTGCACGCCGAGTGGACGACGCGCGCGCTGCGCGCGGGCAAGGCGGTGCTCAGCGAGAAGCCGCTGTGCGTAGGGTCGGCGCAGACGGCCGAGGTGCTGGAGGCGGCCCGCGGCATCGACGGGGCGCTGCTGTGGGAGGCGTTCGCCTTCCCGTTCCAGGCTCAGCACCGGCGGCTGTCCGAGCTGCTGGACGAGGGCGCGATCGGCCAGCCGGCCGAGATCATCAGCGTGTTCCACTTCCACCCGACCCGGCCGGGCGACATCCGGTTCTCGGCCGCGCTGGGCGGCGGGTCGCTGGCCGACGTGGGCTGCTACCCGGTCCGGCTGGCCCACGAGCTGTTCGGCGCGGCCGACGACGAGCTGGCCGCCGGCTCGGCCGAGGTGTTCGGCGAGGTCGAGGTGGACGCGGCCGGCCTGGTCCCCTACGGCGCCCGGCGGCTGGTGCTGAGCTGCGGCTTCCGGCGCAGCTACGACACCTTCACCCAGGTCCTGGGCAGCGAGGGGCAGCTGCACCTGACCAACCCGTTCCACCCCGGCCCGGCGGACACGCTGACGCTGCACCAGCCGCGCCGGGACCCGATCGCGGAGCACCCGACCACCGACGAGCACTCGTTCACCGCCGCGCTGCGGCACATCCACGCGGCGCTGCGCGGCGAGGCCGCGCCCGAGCACCTGGCCCAGGACTCGGCGCTGGCCACGGCGCGGACGCTGGAGGCCGTGAAGGCGGCGTGCGGGCTGTGACGTCGGACGGGCTCACCATCGTCATCGGCTCCTACCTGGAGGAAGAGCACGTCCGGCGGATCACGGCCGCCGGGGCGGCCGGGCGGGTGATCTACGAGCCCGACCTGCTGCCGGTCCCCCGCTACCGGTGCGACCACACCGGCCCGCGCCGCGACCTGAGCCCGGCCGACCTGGACCGGTGGCGGGCCCTCGGCGCCGAGGCCGAGGTGTACTTCGACTTCGACTGGCTCGACCCCGGCCAGATGCCCGAGCGCAGTCCCCAGCTGCGCTGGATCCAGGCCACCAGCGCCGGGATCGGCGGCTTCATGCAGCGGACCGGCCTGGACGATGCGGCGCTGAACCCGGCGGGCCTGGAGGTCACCACGGCGGCGGGCGTCCACGCGGTGCCGCTGGCCGAGTTCGCGCTGACCGGCGCGCTGTACTTCGTCAAGGGCCTGCCCGAGCTGCGGCGCCGGCAGCAGGACCGGCACTGGGAGCGGTACACCACCCGGCCGCTTTCCGGGCTGCGCGCGCTGGTCGTGGGCCTGGGCGGCATCGGCCGCCAGGTCGCCTCGACGTTCGCCGCGCTCGGCGTGGAGGTCTGGGGCCTGGGCCGGGCGGGCCGGGCGGGCCGGGCCTATGACGTCGCCGGGCTCAGCCGGGCCATCGCCACCGATGACCTGGACGAGGCGCTGCCGCGGACCGACATCATCGTGCTGGCCTGCCCGCTCACCGAGGAGACGAAGGGCCTGATCGGCGCCCGCCAGCTCAGCCTGCTGCCCGCGGACGCGATCCTGATCAACATTTCCCGCGGGCCGGTGGTCGACCAGGCCGCGCTCACCCGGGCCCTGCAAGACGGGCAGCTGGGCGGCGCCTGCCTGGATGTCTTCGCCGAGGAGCCGCTGCCGCCCGGCGATCCGCTGTGGAAGCTGGACAATGTCATCGTGTCGCCGCACTCGGCCTCGACGGTGGCGACCGAGAACGCGGCGCTGACCGACCTGTTCCTGGACAACCTGGACCGGCTGGCCGCAGGCCGGCCCCTGCGTAACCGCTACGACCCGGTGCGGGGCTACTGATGCCGGTCCGCCCCGGATGGTTTCAAGATCGTAAAGTTCCCATTTCGTGACCGACTGAGCCCTTGACGGTGAATGCACCGGAGAGCTTTGATGTCCAACAGTCGACAATCGACAAATGACCAAGCTGAGCGGCGCGGGCAAGTGCGCCAGCGAGCGAACAGGCCGGCCACCGGCCCGGCAGCGAACACCAGCGGCCCGGCCCCCAGGCCCGGCAGCAGACAACAGGGGCCGGGGCCACCGGGCCCGGCAATACGAGTAACAGCAAGCGAGGGGGTCCGGTGCGACCGATCCTGAGAAGTCTCCGATGGGCGGCGCCCGCCGCTGTCATCGCGCTGGCGCTGGCCGCATGCGGCTCGGGCTCCGGCAACTCCGGCAGCAACTCCGGCGGGTCATCCTCGTCGGGCAGCGGGCCGGTCCACGGCGGCACCATGCAGGTTGCCTACCAGTCCGACCCGGACACGTTCGATCCCCAGGTCTGCTACGACGCGACCTGCTGGGACAACATGCAGATGCTGTTCAACCGGCTCTACGACTACAAGACCAGCACGACCCAGCTCGAGCCCCAGGCCGCGGCGAGCATGCCGGCGGTCTCCGGCGGCGGCAAGGTCTACACCATCGCCATCCGGCCGGGCATGGAGTTCAGCAACGGCAAGCCCGTCACCGCCGCCGACTTCGTCTACACGTTCTCCCGCATCTGCAACCCGGCCACCAAGTCCCCGGTGGTCGGCTTCTGGAACGTGGTCCAGGGCTGCACCGCGTTCGCCAAGCACCCGGTCGGCAGCGTGTCCGGCATCAAGGCCCTGTCCACGCTCAAGCTCCAGATCACGCTGACCCAGCCCGACGCCGCGTTCCGCTACGTGCTGGCCATGCCGCACGCCTCGGTGATCCCGACCGGGACCGGCCCGCAGCAGGCCCAGCACCCGCTCGGCTCGGGCCCGTTCGAGATGGTCAGCTACACCCCCGGCCAGGCCATCGTCCTCAAGCGCAACCCGCACTACTGGGACAAGACGCTGCCCTACGTCGCGGGCGTGAACGAGAAGCTCGGCGTGACCCCGACCGTGCAGCTGCTGGAGCTGGAGAAGGGCCAGATCGACCTGATGGGCGACCCGCTGCCCAACTCCTCCTACCTGACGGTGGTCAACAACAAGTCGCTGGCCAGCCAGACCCTGCACCGGGACGCGCTGGACACCTATTTCCTGACCCTGAACACGCACGTCAAGCCGTTCAACAACCCGCTGGTGCGCGAGGCCGTGTCCTACGCCATCAACCGGTCGTTCCTGCTCAAGACGGTCAACGGCCAGGGCCAGCCGGCCACCGGCTTCATCCCGCCCGGCGTGACCGGCTACAGCAGCCAGGACCTGGTCCACCCGCTGGACGTGGCCAGGGCCAAGGCGCTGCTCAAGCAGGCCGGCTACCCGCACGGCTTCTCGACCACGATGTACAACTGGAACACCCAGCCGTGGACCAACCTGGACCCGCAGATCCAGCAGGAGCTGGGCGCGATCGGGATCAACCTCAAGGTGGAGCCGCTCCAGGAGAGCACGTTCTTCACCCTGGCCGGCACGCCGGGCAAGGCCCCGATGACGCTGACCTTCTGGGTCGCGGACTACCCGGACGGCAGTGACTTCTTCCAGGCCCTGGTGTCCTGCGCGGCCGACATCCCCGGCGGCCAGAACTACTCGTTCTACTGCAACCACAAGGTGGACAACGAGGTCTCGGCCGGCCTGGCCGACCCGGCCAATGCCGGGCCCGACTACGTGCAGGCGACCAAGGCACTGCTGGCCGACAACCCCATCGTCCCGCTGTACTTCGGGACCACCACCGAGGTGTTCGGGGCCAAGGTGGGCGGCTTCTTCGCCAACCCGATCTGGGACTGGGAGATGGACTACTACTGGCTCAGGCACGGCTCTGGCTCCGGCTCGTCGGGCGGCGGGCTGGGTGGCTAGAGACCGCCAGCGGCTGGCCCGCCAGGCAGGCGGGCCAGCCGGGGCCGGCGGCCCGGTGGTCACCCTGGAGCACCTCACCGTGGCCTTCCCGCACCGGGCGGGCAGCGGTGAGGTGGTCAGGGACGTGTCGTTCGCCATCCAGCCCGGCGAGCGGGTCGGGCTGGTCGGCGAGTCGGGCTCGGGCAAGTCGCTGACCCCGCCGGCGATCATGCAGCGGATACCGGCACCGGGCCGGGTCAGCGGCGGGCGGGTCCTGCTGGGCGACGCCGAGCTGGGCGCCGACCCGAGGCTGCGCCCGAGCACCTGGCGCGGCACCCAGGTCTCGATGATCACCCAGGACCCGCTGTCCAGCCTGAACCCGCTGGTGCGGATCGGCGTCCAGGCCACCGAGATGCTCCGCTTCCACCGGGGCCTGAGCCGCGGCGCGGCCCGGGCCCGGGCGCTGGAGCTGCTGGCCGCGGTCGGCATCCCCGACCCGCCCCGGACGCTGACCCAGTTCCCGGCCGTGCTGTCGGGCGGCATGCGCCAGCGGGTCGCGCTGGCCATCGCGATCAGCTGCGAGCCGCGGCTGCTGATCGCCGACGAGCCGACCACCGCGCTGGACGTCACCATCCAGGCCCAGGTGCTGGACCTGCTCGAGCGGATGACCGCCGATCAGGGCAGCGCGGTGCTGCTGATCAGCCACGACCTCGGCGTGGTGGCCAGTTTCTGCGACCGGCTGCTGGTCATGTACGGCGGGCGCATCGTGGAGTCCGGGCCGACGGCGGAGATCATCAGCGCGCCCGCGCACCCCTACACCCGGGCACTGATGGCCTCGGTGCCGAGCATGACCGGCGAGCTGCCCGAGCGCCTGGCGTCCATCCCCGGCAGCCCGCCCGCGGGCGGCGTGTGGGCCGCGGGCTGCGCGTTCGCGCCCCGCTGCCCGATCGCGGCGTCGCTGTGCCGCGACGCCGACCCCGAGCTGATCGGCCTGGCCGAGGGCGACCGTTCCACGGCCCGCCACGCCACCGCCTGCCACGCCAGCCACGACGAGTCCTGGGGGCTGGTCTCCGCCGGGGGCGGTGCCGCATGACCGAGCCCAGTGGCTCGGAGCCCGTGGTCGACGTGCGCGACCTCCAGGTCCACTTCAGGATCCGCCGCGGCGTCCTGGCCACCCAGGTGGTGCGGGCCGTGGACGGCGTGTCATTCACCATCAGCCCCGGCGAGACCCTCGGCCTGGCCGGCGAGTCGGGCTCCGGCAAGAGCACCGTGGCCCGCGCCCTGGTCCGCATCAACCACCCCACCGGCGGGTCCATCCGGGTGGCCGGGGCGCAGACCCGGCGGCTGCACGGCCAGGACCTCAAGGCCTACCGCCGCCGCATGCAGATGGTCTACCAGGACCCCTACGACTCGCTCGACCCGCGGATGTCCATCCTCGAGGCCATCGGCGAGGGCCTGGCCGTGCGCGGCGTGGCCCGGGCCCGGCGCCGGGCCGAGACCGAGGACCTGCTCCGCCGGGTCAACCTGCCCGCCACCCTGACCTCGCGGTTCCCCGGCCAGCTGTCCGGCGGCCAGCGCCAGCGGGTGTCCATCGCGCGGGCCCTGGCCGTCGGCCCCGAGGTCATCATCTGCGACGAGGCCGTGGCCGCGCTGGACGTGTCCATCCGGGCCCAGGTGCTCAACCTGCTCAAGGACATCCAGGCCGATGCCGGCGTCAGCTACCTGTTCATCTCCCACGACCTGTCCACGCTGCGGTTCATGGCCGACCGGGTGGCCATCATGTACGTCGGGCGGCTGGTCGAGTACGGCACCAGCCGCGAGGTGCTCAGCGCGCCGCAGCACCCCTACACCCAGGCCCTGATCGCCGCGGTGCCCGACGTGTCGGCCGGGGCCACGGCCGCCCGGGCCAAGGTGACGGGCGAGCCGCCCGACCCGGCCAGTCCCCCGCCCGGCTGCCCGTTCCACCCGCGGTGCCCGGCCGCCATCGACATCTGCCGCAGCGTCCGGCCCGAGCTGAGGCTCAAGACGGGCGGCCAGCTCGCCGCCTGCCACGTGGCCCCCGACGCGCCCGGCGCCGAGCCGGCGACCAGCCCCCCGTCTGCCACGGAGGTGAACGCCCCGTGACCGCCCCGCTGAACCAGCACCTGCCCGACCCGGCCCTGACCGCCGCCGACGGCGCGGTCGAGGCCGGGCTCGAGGCCGGCGCCGAGCCGACCGCGGTCACCGAGCCGCACCTGACCCGACGGGCCCTGGCCAGCCTGCGCCGCGACCCCGTGGCGCTGATCTCGCTGCTGGTCGTCGTCGGCCTGGCCGTCATGGCCGTCTTCGCCCCCGAGCTGGCCCCGCACAACCCGCTGCACGCCTTCCCGAACGGCCTGGCCGCCGACGGCGCGCCCGTCCACCCCGGCAGCACGTTCCTGCTCGGCACCGACGCCGAGGGCCGCGACGTGCTGTCCCGGCTGATCTTCGGGGCGCGGGTGTCGCTGCTGGTCGGCGTGGTCGCGACCGGCATGGCGTCGGTCATCGGCATCATCATCGGCGGCATCGCCGGCTACGTGGGCGGCATCACCGAGTCGGTGCTGATGCGGTTCACCGACATCGTGCTGTCGTTCCCGATCCTGCTGTTCTGCGTCGCGCTCATCGCCATCACCGGGCCGAGCACCCGCAACGTGGTGCTGGTCATCGCGTTCGGGTACTGGACCTACCTGGCCCGCATCGTGCGCAGCCTGGTGCTGTCACTCAAGGAACGGGAGTTCGTGACCGCCGCCCGGACGCTCGGGGTGAGCCACGCCAAGATCCTGCGCCGGCACATCCTGCCCCATCTCACCCCGGCCATCATCGTCTACTCCACCCTGGGCGTCGCCACCTCGATCCTCATCGAGGCCTCGCTGTCCTACCTGGGCATCGGGGTGCCGCTGCCCCAGGCCTCGTGGGGCCAGATGGTGTCCGAGGGCCAGCAGTACTTCCAGACCGCGCCCTGGCTGCTGATCGCCCCCGGCGTCGCCCTGATCATCACCGTGCTGGCCTTCAACCTGGCCGGGGACTGGCTCACCGACCTGCTCGACCCGGCGACCACGGAGACCAGGCGATGAGCGGCTGGCTGATCCGGCGCCTGGCGCAGATGATCATCGTGGTCCTCGGCGTCGTGTCGCTGGCGTTCCTGTTCGCCTACATCGTGCCGGGCGACCCGGCCCGCCTGGTCGCCGGGCCCAACGCCAGCCCCGAGGCGGTCGCCTCCATCGCCCGCCAGCTCGGCCTGGACCGCCCGCTGTGGACGCAGTACGTCACCTACCTCGGCCGCCTGGCGCACGGCAACCTGGGCGTCTCGTTCGCCCTGGAGGGCCGGTCGGTCAGCAGCGAGATCCTGCGCGCGCTGCCCATCACCGTGGTCCTGGCCATCGGCGGCGTGCTGTGGGAGATCGTCCTCGGCCTGCCCATCGGCATCATCGCCGCCTACCGCCCGCGCGGCATCCTCGACCGGTTCGCCACCCTCGGCGCCCTCGTCGGGCTGTCCGCGCCGCCCTTCTGGCTCGGCCTGATGCTCCTGTACTACCTGGCCTACAAGCTGACGCTGTTCCCGCTCAGCGGGACCGGGCACCCGCTCATCTGGTACATGATCCTGCCCAGCTTCACCCTCGGCGTCGGCGGCGCGGCCTGGTACTCGCGCATGGTGCGCACCACCATGCTCGGCGTGCTGCGCTCCCCCTACATCGAGTTCGCCCGGCTCAAGGGCATGCCCGAGCGGACCATCCTGTTCCGGCACGCCGTCCGGCACGTGCTCACGCCCATCATCACCATGCTCGGCATGGACCTGGGCTACTTCCTCGGCGGCGTGCTCATCATCGAGTCCGTCTTCGGCCTGCCCGGCGTCGGCCAGCTCGCCTACAACGCCATCGACACCCTCGACATCCCCATGATCACCGGCACCGTGCTGGTCGCCGCCGTGTTCATGGTCGTCATGAACTTCCTCGTCGACGTCACCTACACCGTCATCGACCCCCGGGTCCGCCTGAGCCGCCGCTGAGCCCTGTCCCGCCCAGCCCGAATCAGGAAACCCGTCCCCAAGAATTCGATTAACAAGGCGGTCGCCCTCGGTGACCGCCGCCCGCGAGAGGAATGTCCCACGACCATGAGCAGCAAGGAACTTCGAGTCGCCGTCATCGGCGCGGGCCGCTGGTCCGAGCGCGCCCACATCCCCGGCTGGCAGCGCGATCCGCGCGTCGAGGTGGCCGCCGTCGTGGACGTCGACGCTGAGGTCGCCGGGCGCGTGGCCAAGGAATTCGGCGTCGCGCGGGTGGCGACCGACTACCGCGAGGTCCTCGACGACCCCAGCATCGACGTGATCGACGTGGCCACCGGCAACGAGGCGCACTTCGGTGTCTCGTGGGACGCCCTCGAGGCGGGCAAGCACGTGCTGTGCGAGAAGCCCGTGCACCGAGACGCCCGGCAGACCAGGCGGGCCGCCGAGCTGGCCGCGTCGAAGGGCCTGAAGACCAAGCTCGGGTTCACGTTCCGCTACGCGCCCGCCGTCATGATGGCCAAGGACCTGATCGACCAGGGCTTCGTCGGCGAGCCGTACGTGTTCAACGGCTACGAGCAGAACAGCCAGTGGATCGACCCGGCCACGCCGCTGCGCCAGGCCGAGGCGGCCGAGCCCGACGGCGCCGAGATCACCGTGTCCTCCATCGAGGGCTACGGCGCGCCGGTCATCGACATCATGCACTGGTGGATCGGCCGCCCGCTGGCCAACGTCGTCGGGACCATGCGCAACTTCGTGCCCGTCCGCATGGTCCGGGCCACCGGCAAGATGCAGCGGATGAACATCGACGACGCCGACATGTGGCTGTGCGAGTTCGAGCCCGACGTCATGGCCTCCATCCAGTCCTCCTACGTCACCGTGGGCAACTACCCCGGCATCGAGGCCCGGATCTACGGCTCCGAGGGCGCGATCATCGTCCGCCTGGTCGAGGAGTTCGGCATCTGCCAGACGATCAAGACCGCGACCAAGGACGCGGTCGAGTTCGTCGAGCAGGACATCCCCGAGCGCTACTTCCCGGCCGGCGGCACCAGCCGCGAGCCGTGGCCCTTCCTGTTCTACTCCAACCTGGTGCACAACTTCGCCACCGAGATCCTCGAGGGCGGCGGCGACAACCAGGGGGACTTCGCCCAGGGCGCCATCGTGCAGCGGACCATCAACGCCTTCGAGCGGTCGGCCCGCGAGCGCCGCTGGGTGGCGTTCGACGAGGTCGAGGGTGCCTGAGGGGCCCGGCCACGCGGGGGCGGACCGCCTCGCGGCCGCGCACCAGTGGGGGGACCTGGCCGGCGGCCTGCCGGCGGCCGGCCCGCTGCTGGACGCCGCGGTCGGCGAGGCCGCGGCGGCCGGGGCGCAGTACGCCGACGTGCGCCTCTCGGAGACCCAGGAGCTGCGGCTGTACGCGGTCTCCGGCCGGGCCCCCGACGAGCGGGTCGAGGGCAGCCTCGGCCTGGGCGTCCGGGTGCTGGTCGACGGCGTGTGGGGGTTCGCGTCGCTGCCGCTGCGCGAGGCCGGCGACGCCGTCGTGGCCGCCGGCCTGGCCCTGCGCAACGCCCGCGCCGCGGCGGCCGGGCCCCGCGAGCGGGTCGTGCTGCCGCCCCGGCCGGCCGAGTCCGGCCGGTACCAGAC
>JBOHCO010000514.1:0-1196 GCA_050698895.1 Streptosporangiaceae bacterium | reverse complement strand
GGGCTGGGCCGTGACCGGCGTGGATAACGATCTGCGCGCATGGTTTTTTGGTCCTGGCGGCTCGACGGCTCCGGTAATGCGCGACTTGCCGGCGAGCTGCTGCTGCCCGGCGGTCCGCTGGCCGCGGTGATGGCCGCCGACACCCCGTTCGGCACCGCCAGCTCCGAGGTGACGGAGCGGTACGGGGCCGAGACCCTGGCCGCCGCCGGGGTGCTGGCCACCTTCGGGCTGCTGACCGCGCCGGAGGTATCGCTGGACGCGCCCGACCTGGACCTGGACCAGGCCGACGAGTGGGCCGCCGACACCACCGCCCGGCTGCCCGGCGGCGTGCCGCCGGTGGCGCCCGAGGTGCTGGCCGTCCGCGACCTGGAGCTGGTCGACCCGGCCCGCTGGCCGCAGGCCCTGGAACTGCTGGCCGCGCCGCCGCTGCGGGCGGCGCTGGTCGAGCCGACCCGGGTGCTGCTGGCCGACGGCCGGACCGCCGACGTGCCGTCCTACACCGCCTGGTGGCTGCGCCGCCACCCGGTCCTCGGCGGCCGCGAGCCGGCCAGCCTGCGCGCCGCGGGCAGCGACCCGCTGCTCGCGGGCCTGTACGACGAGGCCGACCTGCCAGCCGACGCCGAGGTGGCCAGGGCGCTGGGCGTCCGCACGTCGCTGGCCGGCCTGCTGGCCGAGCCCGGCGGGGCCGACGAGCTGCTGGACCGGCTGGCCGACGCCGGCCGCCCGGTCAGCCGCGCGCAGCTGCGGGCCTTGTGGGCGGCGCTGGCCGACGCACCGGAGACCGACGCACCGGAGACCGACGCACCGGAGGCCGAGGCGCCGGACCGGGTCCGCGCGGTGCGCGGGGCCGAGGTGGTGGTGGCCGACGCCAGGGACGCGCTGGTCCTCGACGCCCCGGACCTGTGGCCGCTGGCCGCCGGCGACCCGCTGGTGCTGGCCCCGCTCGGCCGGGCGGCCCGGCTGGCTGGCCTGCTCGACCTGGCCCTGGTCTCGGAGGAGTTCCCGGCCCGGGTGGAGTCCGAGCCGCGGGAGCGCCCGGTGCCGGAGATCGTCGCCGCGGTGCTGCCCGGCGCGCCCGGCACCTACTACGCGCATGACCGGCTGGTGGTGGACGGCGTGCCGGTGCCCTGGCGGTACGCCGACGGGGCCGTGCACGCCGACGGGCCCGACGGCCTGGCCCGCGGCCTGGCCTGGGC
>JBOHCO010000513.1:0-12806 GCA_050698895.1 Streptosporangiaceae bacterium | reverse complement strand
CTGGACCCGGCAGATCCGGTGGCCGGGGTTTCACAACGCCCGCGACCTGGGCGGCCTGCCCACGCTGGGCGGGCCGGTGACGCGGTTCGGCGCGCTGGTCCGGTCGGGTGACCTGCGGTTCGTGACGCCGGCCGGGTGGCAGGCGGCGCGGGCGGCCGGGTTCCGCACGATCATCGACCTGCGCAACGACGACGAGGTGCGGCCGGATGCCTCCTCGGCCACCCTGATGGCGGGCACCGCCGCGGCCGCGCCGGGCCCGCCGCCTGACCTGCCCGCGGGGCTGGAGCGGACGCAGGTGCCGCTGGACGACATCCAGGACGTGTGCTTCTGGCGGCGGCTCAACGACGAGGGCCTGAACGGCACCCCGCTGTACTACCGGCCGTTCCTGGCCGCCAAGCCCGGCCGCTGCGCGGCGGTGCTGGCCGCCATCGCCCGGGCCAGGCCCGGCGGCGTGATCTTTCACTGCACCGCCGGGCGGGACCGCACCGGCCTGATCGCCATGCTGCTGCTGGCCCTGGCCGGCGTCCGGCCGGCCGCCATCGCCGACGACTACGCGCTGAGCGCGGGCCAGGTCGGCCCGCTGTTCGCGGCCCTGGACGTGGCCGACTCCACGGCCGGGATCGAGGCCGAGCTGCGCCGCCGGGGCACCACCGCCCGGGCCGCGCTGCTGGACGCGCTCAGCGGTCTCGACCCGGTGGCCCGGCTGCGCGCGGCCGGCCTGGTCGACACGGACATCACCGCCCTCCGCGCCCGCCTGCTCGACCCGAGCTGAGCCCGGTCCAGCCTGGCCCGGCCCGGCCCGCCGGTCCCGAAGGCCCAGCTTCATGATCCCGGAAATCGGTCCGCGACTATCGCTGGCCGATTGCCGTGATCATGGCGGTCACCATGAAGGGGTGGCCGAGGACGGTCAGTGGGGAGCGGCCGAGGCGGCGGCGATGACGGCGGCGATGCGGTCAGTGAGGGACGGGGGGTCGCCGGGCCGGGGGCGGGCCGAGAAGTGCAGCTCGCTCACCCCGGTGCGGGCGACGATCTCGGCCGCATTGGCGGCGGTGACGCCGCCGCCCGCCAGCACGGTCAGCTTCCCGTCGGACCGGCGGGCGGACCGGCCGGCGGACCGGCGGACCAGCTCGCCGATCAGGTCGGCGCCGGCCAGGGCCGTCTCGGCCGCGCCCGAGGTGAGCAGGCGGTCCGCGCCCAGGGCGAGCACCTGGGCGAAGGCCGCCAGCGGGTCGGCGGCCTCGTCGAACGCCCGGTGGAAGGTCACCGACGCGGGCCGGGCGGCGGCCATCAGGGCCTCGCAGGCCGGGACGTCGACCCGGCCGTCGGCGGTGAGCGCGCCGATGACCAGGCCGGCGGCGCCAGCCCGGCGGGCGGCTCCGATGCTGGCCACCATGACGGCCAGCTCGGCCTCGGAGTAGGCGAAGTCGCCGGCCCTGGGCCGGATCAGCACGTGCACGGGCCGCGATCCGGCCGCCGCGACGGCGGCGGTGACGGCGGCCGGGCTGGGCGTGACGCCGCCGACGGACAGGTCGGCGCACAGCTCGATGCGGTGCGCGCCGGCCGCCACGGCCGCGCGGACGGCGTCCGCGGACTCGGCGCAGACCTCGTAGCGCATCAGCGCCGGGCCCGGTGGATGAGGCGGGGGGTGAGGTCGGGGCCGGCCAGGCCGGGGTCGAAGGGGAACAGCGGCCGGGCCAGCCGCCGGTAGTCCAGCCGCAGCAGGTCCTGGTCGACGCCGCCGGGGGTCAGGGCCAGCCGCCAGTCGGCGGCGGCCTGGTACAGCTCGGGTTCCAGGTAGCCGGCCTTGACCACGATGATGTCGGCGGCCAGCGGGTCGACGCCGGAGCCGGTGAAGTGGGCGATGGTGTGGTACGGCTTGCGGCGGGAGGTCAGGATCACCCTCAGCCCGCCGGCCGCGATCACGGCCAGGTCACCGCCGACGGGATCGTCCCGGCGCAGCGCGTGCACGGTGCCGGCCAGCGTGACCGGCCCGGACGGCCCGGCGTCGATCTTGCCGCCGGCGGAGACCGTCACCGCCGCCCCCTGGCCGGCCGCGAACGCGACGGCGACGGCGGCCGGGTCGGTGATGCTGGCCTGGATGACCTGCACGGCGCCGGCCGCGATGGCCGGGTCGGCCAGCAGCCGGGCCAGGGTCCAGGAGACGTCGCCGGCGCCCCCGGCGGTCGGGTTGTCGCCGGAGTCGCTGATGAAGAACGGCCGCCGCCGGCTGCCGATGGCCTGGGCCAGGCACTCCCCCAGCTCCCCGGCCGGGGCCACGAACGAGAACCGGTCCCTGGCCTCCCAGTAGGCCCGGGCCAGCTCGCCGGCGTACCGGGTCACCACGGCGGGCTCGTCGCCGGTCACCACCACCGCGGCCTGGCAGCGGGGCTCGTCGGCCCAGGCGTAGCCGACCCAGATGGCGGCGTCGAGCACGCCGTCGGCCGCCTCCACCTCGCGGACCCGCTGGTAGATGCTCCGGGCCGGGTCGATCCTGGTGCTGGTCTTCTCGCCGGGCAGCAGCACCGGGACGGGCACCCAGGCCAGCGCGGGCCGGCCGCCGCGGCGCAGCCGCCCGGCCAGGTTGCGGGCGGCCCGCTCCCTGGTCTCCCAGGCGTCCTCGTGCGGGGCCATCCGGTAGCAGGTGATGAGGTCGAGCAGGCCGGCCAGCTCGGGCGAGACGTTGCCGTGCAGGTCCATGGACGCGGAGATGAGCACGTCGTCGCCGAGCACGGCCCGCAGCGCCCGGGCCAGGTCGGCTTCCGCGTCGGTCAGGCCCTCGACGCTCATGGCCCCGTGAATGTCGAGCAGCAGGCCGTCGAGGGGTCCGGCGTCCCCAGCCTGTTTCAGAATCTCGTCCTTCAGGGTCGTGTAGGCGCCGGCCAGGACCGGGCCGCCGGGCAGCGCGACCGCGTGCAGCAGCGGAACCCACTCGACGCCGCCGGACCAGTCCGGCCGCCCGCCGCCCCCGCTGGCCGCGCTCCCCCCGCCGCCCGCGCTGCTCCCGGAGATCCAGGCGTAGCGGGCCAGCAGGTCGTCGCCGCGGGTCACGGTGAAGTCGCTCAGCCCGGTCCGGTGCGGCGAGAAGGTGCTCGATTCGATGGCGATCCCGGCGATTCCGATGCGCGTCACGCCTCACCACTTTCTCCGACAATCGTCAAAAGTTAAAACCAATTTGTTACTTCTTAATTCGATGAGGCTGGTTAAGCTACCACGCATCCGTCTTACCGGGGCATACCGGCGAGAGCACACATCAGGAGATGACCAATGAGGCGAGTGTTCCGGCTCCGGCTGCGCCCGAAGCCAGCCGCCGTCGCCGCGGTCGGCGCGTCCATCGCCCTGCTCGCCAGCGCCTGCGCGAGCAGCAGCAGCAGCGGCGGTGCCGCGGGCGGCGGCACCGGGACGGCGCAGTCGGGTGGCACGGCCACCTTCGCGCTGCCGCCGGACGCGACCCCCGACTGGATCTTCCCCATCGGCACGCCGGGACACCTGGCCTCGTACAACAGCGCCATCGCGGCCGAGATGTACGTCCCGCTGTACAACTACGACACCTCGTCGGGGACGCTGGCGCTGGACGAGAGCATCAGCGCGGGCAAGGCCCCGGCCTACAGCGACGGCAACCGCACCGTCACCATCTCGCTGCAGAACCTGACCTGGTCCAACGGCCAGAAGGTGACCAGCCGGGACGTGCAGTTCTGGTACGACCTGGTGAAGTTCAACAAGACCAAGTGGGGCGCCTACGCGGCGGGCGACATGCCCGACGACATCGCCAGCTTCAAGATCGTCAACAGCGAGACGTTCCGGCTCCAGCTGACCCACGCCTTCAACCCGGGCTGGTTCACCGACAACCAGCTCAGCCTGATCACCCCGCTGCCGCAGGCGGCCTGGGACGTGGAGTCGGCCGGCGGCAAGGCGGGCAGCTACGACCTGACCAAGGCCGGGGCGCAGAAGGTGTTCAGCTACCTGACCGGGGCGTCGGGCAAGATCGACGGCTACGACGCCAGCCCGCTGTGGAAGGTCACCGACGGGCCGTTCAGGCTGCGCACCTGGACCACCGGCGGCACCGTGACGCTGGCCAAGTCGGCCGCCTACCACGGGCCCGACGCGGCCCGGCTGTCGGCGGTGGAGTTCCTGCCCTACACCTCCGACCAGGCCGAGTTCGACGTGCTGCGGTCGGGCGGGGTGGACTACGGCTACGTGCCGATCAGCGACATCTCGCAGGAGAAGGCGCTGGAGAGCGACGGCTACAAGATCGAGCCGTGGGTGGGCTGGGCGATCAGCTACATCCCGTTCAACTTCAGCAACCCGACCCTGGGCGCGGCGTTCAAGCAGCTCTACGTGCGCCAGGCGCTGCAGTACGCGGTGAACCAGCCGGCCATCGCCAGCGACATCTGGCACGGCCAGGCGACCCAGGGCTTCGGCCCCATCCCGCAGACGCCGGCCTCGCAGTTCCTGTCCCCGGTGCAGAAGTCCAACCCCTACCCCTACAGCGTCAGCAAGGGCGCCGCGCTGCTGAAGGCGCACGGCTGGTCGGTGCACCCCGGCCAGGTCGCCGCCTGCGTCAAGCCGGGCAGCGGGCCGTCGGACTGCGGGGCGGGCATCGCCAAGGGCACCAAGCTGCAGCTCACGATCCTGAGCGAGAGCGGCAGCACCGAGACCACGAACATGATGCAGGAGCTGCAGTCCTCGTTCTCGCAGATCGGGGCCGGGCTGACGATCAAGCAGGAGCCGCTGGACAGCGTGCTGAACGACTCGGCCATCTGCAAGCCGACGCAGGCCGCGTGCTCGTGGCAGCTGTCGTTCTTCGGCACCCAGGGCAGCTGGTACTTCCCGGCCTACCCCAGCGGCGAGCAGATCTTCGCCGGTTCAGCCGGGGTCAACCTGGGCAGCTACAAGAGCGCCGAGGCCGACAAGCTGATCAGCGCCACCAACGTGTCCGGGTCGGCCACCGCCATGCAGGCCTACTCGGCCTACCTGGCTAAGAACCTGCCGGTGCTGTGGGTGCCCAACCCGGACTACCAGGTGTCGGCCATCAAGACCACGCTCAAGGGCGTGCTCCAGAACCCGCTCGCCGAGATGAACCCGCAGCAGTGGTATCTGACCACGCCGTAGCCCCAGCGCGGGGCGCGGACACCAGCCTCTCCTCCGGTGTCCGCGTCCCGCCGCTGGCCTGGTTCCTCATCAAGCGGATCGCGCAGTCGGTCGTGGTGATCTTCTTCGTGACGCTCATCGTGTTCGGGCTGCTGCACGCGCTGCCCGGCGGCCCGGCCCGCGGCATCCTCGGGCAGCAGGCCAACCCGGAGCAGATCGCGGCGTTCAACCGCGCGCAGGGCTTCGACCGGCCGCTGCCCGAGCAGTACTGGCTGTACCTGGACCGGCTGCTGCACGGCGACCTGGGCCAGTCGTACAAGCTGAACCAGTCCGTGATCGGGCTGATCGGCCAGCGGCTGCCGCGCACCGTGCTGCTGTCCGGGCTGTCCACCGCGGCGGCCCTGCTGCTGGCGGTGCCGCTGGGCGTGTGGCAGGCGGTGCGGCGGCGCCGGGCGCCGGACTACGTGATCACCGGCGGCGCGTTCGTGGCCTACGCCACGCCGAGCTTCTTCCTGGGGCTGCTGCTGATCCTGCTGTTCGCCGAGAAGGTGCCGCTGTTCCCGCCGCAGGCGCCGCAGGCGTCCTCGCTGGGCGGCATCCTGGCCGACCCGCGGGCCCTGGTGCTGCCGGTGCTCACCGGCACCGCGGCCACGGTCGCGGTGTTCAGCCGCTACGTGCGCTCCTCGGTGCTGGACAACCTGGCCGAGGACTACACCCGCACGGCGCGGGCCAAGGGCGTGGCCGAGCGGCGGGTGGTCGGCATCCACATCCTGCGCAACTCGCTGACCTCGGTGATCACCATGCTGGGCTACTACGTGCCGGTGGTGTTCTCCGGCGCCATCGTCATCGAATCCATCTATAACTATCCGGGCATGGGCTTGCTGTTCTGGCAGGCCGCGCAGACGTCCGACTATCCGATTGAGCTGGGCGTGGTGCTGGTCATCGCGGTGGCCACGGTGGCCGGCTCGCTGCTGGCCGACCTGCTCCAGGCCGTCGCCGACCCGCGGGTGCGCGGGAGCATCCGGTGAGCGCGACGGCGGGGCTCGTGGCCGAGGAGGTCACGGCGGCGGCCGCGCCCGGGCCCTACCGGCGGCTGGTGGCCCAGTTCCTGCGCAACCCCATGGCCATCGCGGGCCTGATCACGCTCGCGGTGCTGGTGGTGTTCTGCTTCTGCGGGCCGCTGCTCTACCACACCGACCAGATCCACGTGCAGCTCAGCCGGGAGAACCTGGCGCCGGGGGCGGGGCACCCGCTGGGCACCGACGACGTCGGGCACGACATCCTGGGCCGGCTCATGTACGGCGGCCAGACCTCGCTGGAGATCGGCATCGCGGCCGGGTTCGTGGCCACCGTCATCGGCATGCTGTGGGGCGCGGTCGCCGGCTACGCGGGCGGCTGGCTGGACGCGCTGATGATGCGGATCGTGGACGCGGGCATCGCGATCCCGGCGCTGTTCCTGCTCATGGTGGCGGCGACGATCATCACGCCGACGGTCCCGGTGCTGATCGTGATCATCGGGGTGTGCTCCTGGCTGGTGCCCGCCCGGCTGGTCCGGGCCGAGGCCATGTCGCTGCGCAGCCGGGAATTCGTCCAGGCCATGATCGCCATCGGCGGCGGGCGGCGGCGGGCCATCTTCCGGCACATCCTGCCCAACGTGGTGGGCACGGTCGTGGTCAACGTGACGTTCCAGGTCGCGGACGCGATCCTGCTGGTGGCCTACCTGAGCTTCCTGGGCCTGGGCGTCCCGCTGCCGCACACCGACTGGGGCGGCATGCTCAGCAACGGGATCAACTACACCTACGCCGGCTACTGGTGGATGATCCTGCCGCCCGGCCTGGCCATCGTCATCGTGGTCTGCGCCTGCAACTTCATCGGCGACGGGCTGCGCGACGCCTTCGAGGTAAGGCTCCAGGGCCGGTGAGCGGGGAGCCGGTGAGCGGGGCGGGCGAGATGCGGGCGGAGCGGGATGGCGCGGGCGACGCGCTGGTCATCGAGGACCTCGAGGTGTCGTTCGGCTCGGCGCGGCCGGCCGTCGGCGGGGTGACGATCCGGGTCCGGCCCGGCGAGATCGTCGCGGTGGTCGGCGAGTCCGGCTCGGGCAAGACCATGACGGCCATGGCCGCGCTCGGCCTGCTGCCGCCGCTGGCCCGGTGGGCGGGCCGCGTCGAGGTGGCGGGCCTGGACCTGCGCAGCCTGGGCCGCGACGAGCTGCGATCGGTGCGCGGCCGGGACATCGCCATGGTGTTCCAGGAGCCGATGACCGCGCTGAACCCGGTGTTCACCGTGGGCTGGCAGGTGGCCGAGGCGCTGCAGGTGCACGACCAGGGCCTGTCCCGGCCGCAGGCGCTGCGCCGGGCGGGCGAGTTGCTCCGGCTGGCCGGGATCAGCGACCCGGCGCGGCGGCTGGGCCAGTACCCGCACGAGCTGTCAGGCGGGCTGCGCCAGCGGGTGATGATCGCGATGGCCATCGCCTGCGACCCGAAGGTGCTGGTCGCTGACGAGGCGACCACGGCGCTGGACGTCACGGTCCAGGCCGAGATCCTCGACCTGCTCCGCCGCATCCGCTCCGAGCTGGGCACGGCCATCCTGGTCATCACCCACAACATGGGCGTGGTGGCGGACATCGCCGACCGGGTCGTGGTCATGCACGACGGGGTGATCGTGGAGGAGGCGGCGGTCGACGACCTGTTCGGGCGGCCGGCGGCGGAGTACACCCAGTCGCTGCTGGCCTCGGTGCCGAGGCTGGCGCCGCATCCGCGGGGGGCCCGGCTGCGGGGCGAGCCGGGCGCGGGCGGCTCGGGGGCGGACGGTGAGTCAGCCGGCCGTGAGTCAGCCGGCGGTGAGCGGGCCGAGGGCGAGCCGGCGGGCGGCGAGCGGGCCGGGCCCGCCGGGGCGCCCGTGCTGGCGCTCGATCACCTGACGCTGGACTTCGGGTCGCGGGCGTCCGGCACGCTGCGGGCCGTCGACGACGTCAGCCTGGCCATCGCTCCCGGCGAGATCCTGGGCCTGGTCGGCGAGTCCGGGTCGGGCAAGTCCACCGTCGGGCGGTGCGCGATCGGGCTGCTGCGCCCGACCTCGGGCGCCGTCCGGCTGCTCGGAGAGGACCTGGCGGCCAGCCGCGGGCGGCGCCTGCGGGGGCTGCGCCGCCGCTGCGGCATCGTGTTCCAGGACCCCGGCTCGTCGCTCGACCCTCGGATGACCATCGAGGAGTGCGTGGCCGAGCCGCTGGTCATCGCGGGGACCGCCCGGGCCGGCCGGCCAGGGCGGGTGGCCGAGCTGCTGGCCAGCGTCCGGCTGGACCCGGCCGTGCGGTCGCGCTACCCGCACGAGCTGTCCGGCGGGCAGCGGCAGCGGGTCAGCATCGCCCGGGCCATCGCGCTGCGGCCCGAGCTGCTGGTCGCCGACGAGCCGACCAGCGCCCTGGACGTGTCGGTCCAGGCCACCGTGCTGGACCTGCTCCTCGACCTGCAGGCCGAGCTGGGCTTCGCCTGCCTGTTCATCACCCACGACCTGGCCGTGGTCAGCTTCCTGGCCGACCGGATCGCGGTCATGCGATCCGGCCGGCTGGTCGAGCTGGGTCCGCGCGACGACGTCCTGTTCGCGCCCCGGCACGCCTACACCCAGCGGCTGGTCGCCGCCGCGCCGGTGCCCGACCCAGCCGAGCAGCGGCAGCGCCGGCTAGCGCGGCTGAGCATGGCGCCGGAGCTGAGCGCGGAACCGGGGCTGAGCGCGGAGCGGGGGCTGAGCGCGGAGCCCGGGCTGAGCATGGACGGGCCTGCGGCATGATGACCTCAGCACCGCCAGCCGGTATCGATGATCATCGCTGGAGCACTTGTTAATGAGCGAAGTTCTGATGATGCCCGAAATAAGGAGAGCGACGTCCGTGGCCACTCAGGGCCGAGCCTCAGCCGCCGACATGATCCAGCTCATCCGGGAGGGCGGCCCGGTTTCCCGCGCCGAGCTGGCCCGGCTGTCGGGGCTGGCCGTCTCGACCGTGTCGCTGCGGGTCGAGGAGCTGCTGGCGGCCCGGCTC
This sequence comes from Streptosporangiaceae bacterium, assembly GCA_050698895.1. Classification (GTDB taxonomy): domain Bacteria; phylum Actinomycetota; class Actinomycetes; order Streptosporangiales; family Streptosporangiaceae; genus DASUBV01. The sequence continues at coordinate 3,685 of JBOHCO010000513.1, read as the reverse complement.
ATCGAGGAGGCCGGCGACGGCCTGTCCCGCGGCGGCCGCCGGCCGCGGCTGCTGCGGATCCGGTCCGGCGACGCCGTGGTGCTGGCCGCCGACGTGGGCACCCACCACGCCCGGCTGGGCCTGGTCGACCTGGCCGGGCAGCTGGTGGCCACCCACGATACCGAGATCACGCTGAGCGACGGGCCCGGCGTGGTACTGGCCGCGGTGGCCGACCGGCTGGACGAGCTGGTCGCGGCGCACGGCGGCCCGGACGTGCTGGGCGTGAGCATGGGCCTGCCCGGCCCGGTGCAGCCCGACTCGGGCCGGATCACCAGCCCGTCCCGGATGCCCGGCTGGCACGGCGCCACCGTGGGCGACTGGCTGGCCGACCGGTTCTCGGTGCCCGCGCTGGTCGAGAACGACGCCAACCTGCTGGCCCTGGGCGAGTACCGGACCCGCAGCGCCCGGCAGCCGCTGCGCCACCTGGTCGCGGTCAAGGTCGGCCGGGGCATCGGCTGCGGTATCGTCGCCGACGGGTCGCTGTTCTACGGGGCCAACGGCGCGGCGGGCGACATCAGCCACGTCAGCGTGATCAGCGCCTCGACCGAGTCGGCCCGGCTGTGCGGCTGCGGCCACCGCGGCTGCCTCGAGACCATCGCCAGCGGCGCCGCCCTGCTCGAGGAGCTGGCCGCCGCCGGGCAGCAGGTCGACACGCCCGCCGCCCTGGTCGAGCTGGTCCAGCGCGGCGACCCCGCCGCCAACCTGGCCGTGCGCACCGCGGGCTGGCACCTGGGCGAGGTGCTGGCGGTGGTGGTCAACTTCTTCAACCCCGAGATGCTGGTCCTGGGCGGCGTGCTGGCCAGCGCCGACCCGCTGGTCGCCTCGACCAGAGCCGCGATCTACGAGCGCTGCCTGCCCATGGCCAGCCAGTCCGTCACGATCACCACCGCGACCAGCGGCCCGGACGCCGGGCTGATCGGGGCCGCCGCCCTGCTGCTCGACCGGCTGGCCCAGTCCGCGTGATGACCGGTTCCCGTGCCCCCGGCGCCGTGGTGGCGCTGGATGTGGGCGCCAGCCAGATCAAGGGCGCCCTCATCGCGGCCGACGGCCGCCGGATCACGCAGACCCGCCAGGACACGGGCCGGGCCGCCGGGCCCGACGCGGTGCTGGCCCGGGTGGTGGCCGCGGCGCAGGAGCTGATGGCGGCACCGGGCCCGGAGGTGCTGGCCGGCGGCGTCGCCGTGTGCGGCACCGTGGACACCTCGGGGCTGGTCACCGCGGTCAACCTGGGCTGGGTCCGGGCCGCGGTCAGCGCGGAGCTCAGCCGCCGGCTGCGGATCCCGATCACGGTGGTCAACGACGCCCACGCCGGCGCCATCGGCGAGGGCACCTCGGGCAGCGCCCGCGACGTGCGCGACTACCTGTACGTGTCGCTGGGCACCGGGATCGGCGCGGCCATCGTGCAGGACGGCCGGGTCGCCGCCGGCGCGCACGGGCACGCCGGGGAGCTGGGTCACATCAAGCTGGCCGGGCACGGCCGGCTGTGCGCCTGCGGCGAGCGCGGCTGCCTGGAGACCGTGATGTCGGCCGCGGCCCTGGAGTCGGGCTGGCTGGAGCGGCACGGTTCCGCGCTGCCCGCCGAGCGCATCATCGACCTGGTCATCGCCAGCGACCCGGCCGCGGAGCGGCTCTGGCTGGAGGCGGTGGAGGCGCTGGCCATGGGGCTGCTCACGGCGATCAGCCTGATCGACCCGGCCACCATCGTGCTGGGCGGCGGGCTGGCCGCGGCGGGCTCGCGGCTGATCGACCCGCTGCTGCACAGCATGCGGGCCAGGGCCCGCTCGTTCCACGTCATCGACGGTCTCCGGCTGGCCTCGCTGGGCGCCTGGTCGGGCTGCATCGGCGCGGGCGCCGCGGCCTGGCAGCTGCCCGCGGCCGTGGCCAGCTAGCCCGACTTTCCGGGATAAGTTGATCTTGAGCTGCTGGCGGTCGACCCGGATCGGCACTGGCCTGCGGTAATCCGGCGTGTCGGCTTGCTTCCGGGTGCTGAATGTCCTATGACCTAAAGCGTGGCGAGTCTGTACAAGAAGGTGATCAGCGGGAAGCCGTACTGGTACCTGCGGGAGATGGGCTGGGTCGACGGGAAGCCGAAGCTGGTGTCCGAGCGGTACCTGGGCACCGCCGCCGACATCGAGGCGCTGCTGGACGCCCGCGAGGCGGCTGTCATGCCGGAGCGGACCCGGCACCTGGCGTTCGGGGACGTCGCCGCGGCCTGGGGGATGCTGGAGGACCTGGGCGTGGCCGCCGTCATCGACGAGGTGGCCGGGGCGCGGCGCGCCGATGCGGGCGCCAGCGCGGGCACCTACCTAGTCCTGGCGGCGCTGGGCCGGCTGGTCGCGCCGTGCTCGAAGGCGGCGTTCGCGGACTGGTGGAAGACCACCGCCGGCGACCGGTTCACCAAGATTCCCGCCGGCGTGCTGGATCACCGGCGGTTCTGGGACGCGATGCACGCCGTCACCCTCGGGCAGCTGGAGCAGGCCAGCCAGGCGATCGCAGTACGGATCGTGCAGGCCACCGGGGTGGACTGCTCGTCGGTGGCCCTGGACATGACGAACTTCGCGACCTTCATCGATACCGGCAACCAGAAAGCGCCGATCGCGCAGCGGGGCAAGGCGAAGCAGAAACGCGCTGACCTGCGGCTGGTCGGCCTGGGCCTGGTGGTGACCCGGGACGGCGGGATCCCGCTGACCTGGCATGCCTACCCCGGCGACCGGCCCGATGTCACCCAGTTCACCGGCATGATCGACCAGCTCAGGACCCGGTACGAGGCCGTGTGCGCCGCAGCCGGGACACCGGCCGGTGAGCCACAGATGACGGTGGTCTTCGACGCCGGGCAGAACTCCGCGGGCAACTTCGCCCGCCTGGCCGGCACCGGGCTGCACTACATCGGGTCCGTGCCGGCCAGCGACTGCCCGGACCTGACCGCCCTGCCCGCCACCGCCCGCAGCATCGTCGATGAGGAACGGTTCGGCGGCCTGACCGCCTATGACACCCGCCGCGAGGTCTACGGCGCCGGCCGGCGCGCGATCCTCACGCACTCCCCGGAGCTGCACGACAGCCAGGCCCGCGGGTTCGGCGGCACCACGCTGGCCAGGGCCGGCAAGAAGCTGGACGAGCTGGCCGCCACCCTGGCCCGCGGCAAGACCCGCCGCAGCAAGGACAAGGTCGCCGCCGAGATCGGCGAGATCACCCGCAAGCCCTGGGTACGGCGGGTCATCACCTGGCAGCTGGACGGCAGCCAGCCCAGGGACCTGCGCCTGACCTGGGGCATCGACGCCGCCGCCCGCGCCGCCCTCGAAGCGGAGATATTCGGCAAGCACGTGCTGATCACCGATCACGACGACTGGCCGGTCCCCGAAGTGATCGCCGGGTACCGGTCCCAGTCCGAGGCCGAGTTCTCCTTCCGCCAGCTGAAAGACACCCGCGTCGTCTCCTTCAGCCCGATGCACCACTGGACCGAGCACAACATCCGCGTCCACGTCTTCACCTGCGTGCTGGCCCTGCAGATCGCCCACCTGATGCGCCGCACCGCCGCCCGCGCCGGGCTGCACCTGTCCGTCCGCGAACTCCTGGGCCAGCTCGCCGGCATCGGCGAGACCGTCCTGATCTACCCCTCCGCCGGCGGACGGCCCAAAGCCCGCCGCAT